>JACIYD010000327.1 GCA_014360105.1 Clostridia bacterium | reverse complement strand
GAGCCTGTGTCAGAGTACATCGGATATAGCGCCCTCAGCTTGAGGGCGGTGGACACGGAATCGAACTCAGCAGCCCTCCCTGGGTTATCCCCAGTTTGCCTCTTGCGGTCTTTGGCTCCCTCGTTGGCGCGAGCCTCGCGGGCGATACTGGTGCTCGAGCTTCGAGCTTGAGGCGGGCCCGCGGCTCGTGCGCGCCCTCCATGGCGCCGCGACCAGCTTGGCCATCCGTGGCCTTCGGCCGGACTTGCGTCCTCGCCCTCGCGAAAAGCTCGCTCGCCGCGATGCGCGAAGTCTTGTGCCGTGAGCCAAAGACCGCCCGACAAAAGTACGCCAGCAGCCCTCCACCTTTACCCGTGTACCGCCGAATGGTATAATGGCTCGGGTAACTAGATAGCCTTCCAACGACAGTGCCTTGGTAGGGGGTCGGAGTTCTCTTGCCTAAACTGGGCGTGCTAACCGGGGGCGGGGATTCCCCGGGTCTCAACGCGGTAATCCGGGCTATTGCCAAGACCGCTTTTCAGCAGCACTACGAAGTCATCGGTTTCCTCGACGGCTATAGCGGGCTGGTCGAAGAGCGTTATATGATTCTCAATGCCCGCGCCATCAGCGGCCTCCTCCACCGCGGCGGGACCATCCTCGGTACCAATAACCGGGACAATCCTTTCCATTATCCGGTCGAAGAGGACGGAAAGATCGTCTACCGCGATATGTCGGATCAGGCCTTGCTTACCCTGGACCGCCTTGGGATCAAAGCCCTCATCACCATCGGCGGCGACGGCACCCTGGCCGGCGCGGCCGAACTGGCGGCCAAAGGGGCGAGGATCATCGGCGTGCCCAAGACGATCGATAACGACCTTTTGGCCACCGACCAGACCTTTGGTTTCGATACCGCCGTGACCACGGCCACCGAGGCGCTGGACCGTCTCCACACGACGGCGGAATCGCATCACCGCGTGATGGTCCTGGAACTAATGGGGCGCTACGCCGGCTGGATCGCCTTGCAGAGCGGCCTGGCCGGGGGCGCGGACGTTATTCTCATCCCGGAGATACCCTGGCGCATCGAAAAAGTGGCCGCCAAGATCCTGGAGCGTAAGACCCAGGGTAAGCCTTTCAGCATTGTCGTCGTGGCCGAAGGTGTAAAGACACCCGAAGGGAACCACGTCCTGCGCGACTGGGTGGAAGGCAGCGTGGAAAAGGCCCGCTTGGGCGGCATCGGCCAGGTCGTCGGACGTCTCATCGAGGAGCACACGGGTATCGAGACACGCGTCACCATCCTGGGTCACATCCAGCGCGGTGGCTCCCCTACTCCCTTCGACCGCGTCCTGGCCACGCGCTTCGGGGTGATGGCGGCGCAACTGGCCATCCGCGGTATTTATAATGTTGTCGTCCGCCTGCAGGGCGCGGACGTAAGTTACGTGCCGCTGGAAGAAGTGGTCCGGGGCACGCGCAAAGTCCCGCCCGACGGGCAACTGGTACAGGCGGCACGCGCCATCGGCATCAGCTTCGGCGACTAACCGGCCCACCCCGCGGCAATTCCTCCCGGTGATAACCCTTTCGCCCCCTGGTCACAATAAGGCAAGGAAAAGACGACGAACAGGGGGCGAATTTGGGGATGCAGTTGTCCGGTAAGGTGGCGGTGGTGACAGGTGCGGCCTCCGGCATGGGACGGGCGATGGCCGAAACGTTTGCCGCCGCCGGGGCGAAGGTCGTGCTGGCCGACTGGAACGAAGCAGGTGGGCAGGAAGCGGTGCGTGCCATTACCAACGAGGGACGGGAGGCCGTTTTCTTTCAGGTGGATGTTTCGCAGGTCACCCAGGTAAGGGAACTGGTCGCTTTTGCCGTCGGGCGCTACGGTCGCCTTGATGTTATGGTTAACAACGCCGGCGTGGCCCTCTTGGGCCAAGACGGCCCCGTCGCGGAGGTAAGTGAGGAAACCTGGGAAAAGGTAATCAACATCAACCTCAAAGGCGTCTACCTCGGGATGAAATACGCCCTGCCCCAGATGGTCGCGCAAGGGGGCGGAGTAATCATCAATACCGCCTCCATTGCCGGTCTGGTAGGCTTTCCCGGTCTGGCGGCTTACTGCGCTTCCAAGGGGGGCATCATCCAACTTACGCGGGCAACGGCATTGGATTACGCGGCGCATAACGTCCGCGTCAACGCCATCTGCCCCGGCGTTATCCGGACGGCGATGACGACCAACCTTCTGGCCGACCCGGAGGTCAGCCGCCGCCTGCAAGAAGCAACGCCGCTTCGGCGCTTTGGCGAGCCGGTGGACGTAGCTCAGGCCGCTCTTTACCTGGCAAGCGACGCCAGTGCTTTTGTTACTGGTACCGTGCTGGTAATCGACGGCGGCTGGACCGCGCAGTAGCCGGTCAGCGCAAGGCGAGGAGCAGCGCCGCAAAGAATTCCGCGTGCGTTACCTCATCCCGCATGATGTCCCTTACCCGGGCGGCGGTCGCCAGGTCAGGGGCGGCCAGGGAGAGCCTCGCGTAAAAGATGATTGCGTTGACCTCATCCTCGTAGGCTTTGCGCACGCCCGCCAGGAAATCGCGCTTGATGCGGCCAAGGGTTTCAGCACTCAGGGGATCGTCCTCGCGG
>JACIYD010000326.1 GCA_014360105.1 Clostridia bacterium | reverse complement strand
CCGTGGAAAGCTCCCAGTTGGTGGGGAACTCGACGGTATGTATGGGACGGCTGTCCGTGTGGCCTTCTACCGCAATTTGGTAAGGAAGCTTGGCGAACAATTGGGCCAGCCGGTCCAGCAGCGCCCTCGCCTCCGGTTTGAGATCGGCCTTGCCGGTGTCGAAAAGAATGCGTTCTTTAATGTCGAGGGCCACGCCCCGGTCCGTGTAGCGTAGGTCGACCTTGTCCTCCAGTCCGTATTCTTCAAGATAGGCCTGCACCGTTTTGTATATCTGTTCCACCGCCTGCTGCCACTGGCGCGCCGCCTCGAGCAGGGAGGGGTTTGGTTGATACAGTGGCAGTTGCTGGGTCTCCTGTTGCGCCTCTTCCGGTTCGAGCGGCGCCGGACCCTGGTTAAGAATACCGACCCCCTGGAAGGAGGCCAGGAAGACCCGGAACTTCTGGACGTCAAGATTAGAAAACGAATAGAGCAGGACGAAGAAGGTCAGCACGAGCGTAATGAAGTCAGAATAGGTAAGAAGCCACTCGTTCGACCCGATCACTCTCACTTCCCGCCTTCTTCGCTTGAGCACCTCTTCTCCCGTCCCTTTCGTGCCTTGAACCTTCTCCGGGCGACGCCGCCCTGCTCCACGTCGCTATCCGACGGCGTTTGCCCTACCGCGCCTCGGCCGGGACTTGTCCGTCTCCCAGCCCGCCCTGTGCCACCCGTCCCCCCGGCCTAAAAGGCGGCGCGCCGCACTTCCTCGGCTGCGCCGGTTCTGCGCTCGGTCACCGGCACGGCCCGGGCCCGCGGCGGGATGAACGACTTGAGCTTTTCCTCGAGGATGCGCGGGTTCATCCCCGCCTGGATGGAGATCAATCCTTCCAGAATCAGGCGCCGCATCAGCATTTCCTGCTCGCCGCGCAGCGCCAGCTTGCCCGCCAGCGGCGTGAAGAGCAGGTTGGCCATGATGCTGCCGTAGAAAGTGGTGATGAGTGCCACCGCCATGCCCGGCCCCAGGGCGCTCGGGTCGTTCAGTTTCGCCAGCATCTGGATGAGCCCGATAAGCGTGCCGATCATCCCGAAGGCCGGGGCAAGCCCGGCCCATACCCGGTAGACCCGCTGGCCCAGTTCGTGCCTTTCCTCGGTGTATTCCATGTCCGTCTCCAGGACTTCCCGGATCACCTCAGGGTCAATCGCGTCCACCACCATGCGCAATCCCTTCTGGAAAAAGGCATCGTCGAGACGCTCGATGTCGTCCTCCAGGGCCAGCAGTCCTTCCCGCCGCGCCTTGCGCGCCAGTTCGGTAAGGAGCCCGATGAGCTCGAGCGGCTGCCACTGCCGTGCCTTGAAGGCGTGCGCGGTCACGGCGAAAACGTTTTTCAGCTCCTCGATGCCGAAATGGACCATCACCGCCGAAAAGGAACCAACCACCGTGATCAAGACGGAGGGCAAGTTGATAAACATCCTCAGGTTGCCGCCCATGTTGATCGCCAGGGTGATGGCCGCCACACCGCATAAGATACCGAGGATGGTGAGTGCATCGGTTTTGCGCAAAGCAAGGTCACCCCGTTCTTAAGGGACTGCGGCCCAAGACTATTCTTCGCCGTACTCCTCGGCCGTACCAGGCCGCAATACCGCACCCCCCGCCTCGCGGCGGTAGGCCACTACCTTCGCGATGACTTCATCCATCGTTTCACGAACCAGGATCTTCTTTCCGGTGACCAGGGTAATCACCGTCTCCGGCACGTTTTCCACCCGTTCGATCAACTCCGCGTTGAGGGCGATCTCCCGGCCGTCGAGCGTCCGTATTTTGATCAAGAACTGCTCTCCTCCCCGCCCTTGACCCGCCGGGTACTCGCAACCGACCGGCGCGGCCTTATCGCCTTCCCGTATGAAAAACCGGGCCGTTCCGCAAATCCCAATTTCTGCTGCTTAGGTACAGATTTGCGTAACTGCGCAAGCCCATGGAATTTGGAGCAAATCCCAGGCCCGCTTGGCTATCCTCAATTTTGTTCCTTGCGGTCCTTGGCCCCCTGACTGGCGTGAGCATTAAGTCTCTCGCCGCAAGCCAAGGACCGCCCAACAAAAGCGACGATACGTTAGCAAGTCCCTCATCCGAGATGCCAGTTTATGCGGCTTTTGCCTCGGTTCGCTCCCGCCCCTGCACCATCTGTAGCCTCCGGCTCGGCTGGGCCCTCGGCCGCCCTAACGCCGGTTACCAACCACCTTGCTAACGTCGCTTGGAGCGAATCCAAGGCCGCCCCCGCGATTTCATGCCTTTGTTGTGGGGCGGCGCTCCAAGGAGCACTCCATCACTAATGGTCCAGGCCGCCCGTGCACCCGGCGGGCTGCCCCGCTGGCCCCGAAGCCGCTCCGGCGGTATATCTTACCGCTTCAGGTTTACCAGATCCTGAAGCATCTCGTCCGAGGTGGTAATGGTGCGCGCGTTCGCCTGGAACCCGCGCTGGGTGGTAATCATCTCGGTGAACTCCAGGGCCAGGTCCACGTTGGACATTTCCAGAGACCCGGGCACCAGAGTGCCGAGGCCACTGGCGCCGGGTGTACTCTTGGTCGGCGTACCAGTAGCAGGAGATTCGATAAACAGGTTTTCGCCTACCTTCTGCA
>JACIYD010000325.1 GCA_014360105.1 Clostridia bacterium | reverse complement strand
TCGAGGTCGGACGCCGGGTCAAGGCCGCCGGGTTGTCTTTGAGCGAGTACGTGGTTCTCGGCCTGGGCGGCCGGGCGATGACCAAGGAGCACGCGCTGGCCACGGCGGCTGTTTTGAACGCCATTGACCCGGATTTTATCCGCTTCCGTAGCCTGGCCGTCATCCCCGGGATGCCGCTATACGATGACCTGGTGGCGGGCAAGTTCACGCTCCTCGACGAGGACGAAGTGGTGCAAGAGGAAAGGCTGCTTCTCGAGCGCCTGGAGGGCATCCGCAGTTATGTGGTTAGCGACCACTCTCTGAACCTCCTCATGGAAGTGGAGGGCCGCCTGCCCGAAGCAAAACCGCAACTGCTGGCGGCCGTCGATCGCTATCTCGCCCTGCCGCCGGACGAAAAACTGAACTTCCGTCTCGGCCGGCGCCTGGGCGTTTATGAGCGGCTGGACGACCTGCAAGATCAGCGCCGGCGCAGCCAGGTAGAAGCGGCGATGGCCCGGCTTAACGCCCGGGGGATCCTGGAGGAAGCGATTCTGGAGCTCAAGAACCGTTGCATCTAGCATTGCGACCCCGCCCGTGGCGCCTTACCGCGGGCCCGAGGGGCTTTGCGGGCCCTAAAAGTCTGTCTCGCGCTCCGTAGGCGGCCGGCGCAGGTGGCAGGTGTCGTTGATGCCGCTGACGATGAAGCGGCCGCCGGTATAGCGAAAGCGGTTGAGGCAGCAGGTATCCTGCTCGATGCACCAGAAGTGCTCGTTACCGAGCCCGAGCACCGTCAAGAGGAGCACCTTGTTTACTACACGGTGGGAAACGAGGCAGATCGTTTCCCCCCGGTGCCGCGCGGGCAGGTGTGCCAGCAGGCGTTCCACGCGGTGGCGCACCGTAGCCAGCCCTTCGCCCTGGGGAAAAACTACCGTATGCGGCGCCTCGCGCCAGCGGCGGTAAAGTTCGGGATAGCGACGGGCCACCTCTTCCACGCTGAGACCCTCCCAGGTACCGAAGGAGAGGTCGAGCAGCCCCGGTTCTTCTTGCGGCACGAGCCGGTGAGGGGCGGCAATGGCAGTGGCCGTCTCCCAGGCGCGCGCCAGGCGGCTTGAGTAAACGGCAGTCAGGGGCAGGGCACGCAGGGCGGCTGCGGTGGCCTCGGCCTGGGCCCGGCCCTCTTCGCTCAGGGCAACGTCGGTATGACCGCGAAAGACTTGCTCGCGGTTCCATTGTGTTTGACCGTGGCGCACGAGAACGAATTCCGTACTTTTTTCCCGCATCTTTTGTCTCCCACCGTGTTATTTTTGTTAAACCCTTCGGCGGCCAGCACCCATTTTCCTCCCGTCAGCTACCGCTAAAGCCTTGTCAGCTAATCTGAGGTGCAAGGTGCGGCGTTCCAAGCCGGCTGCGGGAAGGTAGGGGCTGCATCGTTTCGTCTCTTATCAGGGTTTATCGGGGTTATAATAGTATAGGCAGCCCTTGCGCAGGAGTGGTCCATGGGGCGCGGCCCCATAACAAAGGCAGAAATTAGTCTTGGGAGCAAACCCAGGCTGGGCGCCAAAAACTGGAATTTCGGGAGTAAACGCTTGATGCGGGACAAAGGAAGGAACTGGCTACGCCTCGTCCCCCCAGTCTTGGTGTTGGCAGGCCTTATCGCCCTCCGCGCCCTGGCGGCGGTACCCTCGTCCCCCCTGGAGCAGGCATTGCTGGTAGAGACCCAGCTTCAGCTCGGCCGCCGACAGTTGGGTGCCCTTGAAGAGGAGGTGGCGCGGCTGGAGCGGCAGATCGAGGCGCAGGCGGCAGAGCTGGGCAACTTGCGCCTGACCCTGGAAGGGCACCAGGAAAGGCTCGCGCAATGGCTCCGTTACTTTTACCGCCGCGGACCCGAGCCCTTTCTGGCCGTGCTGCTTGGGGCCGAGGACTTTGCCGATTTCGCCGCGCGCTATACCTTGCTCTCCCGCCTAGTAGGTTACGGCCTCAACCAGGTCGAAGAGACGGAAAGGGCGCTTGCCGCAGTTGAGGAGCGGCAGGCCTTGCTTCAGGGAGAGTTGGCCGCACTTAAGCGCAAGCGGGAGGAGGTGGCCACTGCGGTGTCAAGGCTGGCCGCTCTTGAAGAAGAAAAGAGGCTTGCCCTGGCGCGCGTGGAAGCGCAGGCAGCAGATCTGGGGCTGGAGCGCGAGGAGATTCGGCGCCTGCTGCAAGACTGGCAGCGGAGCTTGCCCGCCCTGGCTTACCTGGTGGCCAATTTTGGCCGCCTGCCCTGGCAGGATCTGCGGGCGGACCAGTTGCGCGTTGACTATCGGCGCCTCGCGGTGGAAGCCTTCGTAGGCGAAGAAACAATTAGGCGCACACTCGCGACGGGCCCTCCCCTGACCGATCTGGTGGTACGTGTCAAACCCGGCGCAGTACTGGTGGAAGGCAGCGGGTTCGTGCTGCGCAGCAGGCTGGAGCTAAACGGCGAGCGCATTCTCTTCGTACCCCAGAGCCTGCGCGTGTCGGCGGTAGAGGTGGGGGAGGAAGTGCTGCGCGAGCTCTTTGCCGCTTACGACCTCTCTTTCAATTTCATCAGCCCCTACCCGGGATTACGTCTGCAAGGGATAGAAGCACAGGAGGGTCGGGTAGTGCTACG
>JACIYD010000324.1 GCA_014360105.1 Clostridia bacterium | reverse complement strand
GCTTGATCAGGTTGTGTACCACGCAATCAAAACGCCAGGCAGAGCGCACTTTCTCAAGACCACGCAGCAGGAACTGGCGCAGGCCGCGTGTTTCCTTGATCTGTCCGAATACCGGCTCCACCGTGGTCTGCCGCAGTTTATAGCGGTTTTTTCGACCAGGAGATCTTCAGCCGGATGATACCAGAGGACCATCCTGTGGTGCTGATCAACAGGAATGTAGATTTTTCCTTTGTCGAGGAAGAAGCCGCGCGGTACTACCACCCGGGTCTGGGCCGGCCCAGCTTTCCACCCGAGGTATTGTTTAGGGTGCTGTTTTTAGAGGTATGGGCTAAGCTCTCCGACATTCAGGTATGCCGGGAACTGAAGTACAACGTGCTATACCGGTACTTCTGCGGCATCGGGTGGGACGATCCCGTTCCTGACGACACCACCCTGGTGGTCTTCAGGAAGCGCCTGGGTGGAGAGGGTTTTAGACGGCTGTTTGATCGGGTGGTGGGTGAGGCCGAACAGAAGAGGCTTCTGCGCGCCTACCTTTCTAGCAACGTAGGCGCGCTTGATGTACTGATCGCGCAAACCGCCCTGGCTTTCGGCGAGCCGCTCTATACCTTCAACGCCAGGCACTACCGCGATATCGAAGGGCTGAAAACTGTCGATCCTTACGTCCGTACCCAGGTCTATTAATGGCCGGCCGAGCCAGACGATGATCGGGCCGCCTCCACCATGGAAATCCACAACAACTTTGAGGAACAGATCGATGTGGTCCTCGCGGACCACGATTTTGTCTACATAGGCGGCCACGGCGCTCCTGCCGGCCTGCCGTGGACATCTGGGGACGACGGAACAGGATGGGTCATGAGGATTTGGCGGCGGGGGAGCGGCACCGCCCTGAGCAAGCTGATGGTCTCAAGGTGGCACGAGCTTCGGCAAAGGATTCTGCCCTGGTTATCGCGTAAGAGATACTTGGCAGTCACGGTGTAACCTCGGGAGGGAAGCGGTAGTTCGTGCTTCAGACCCAGGTTTTAAGGAGGCCGGCGGAATTGTCGGAACGACCCTTACCGGTGGAACGCTTATGGACGAGGAATTTCATCCTGCTCCTGGCCGCCAACCTGGCGGCGTACATCAGCTTTTACATGCTCATCCCCTCTCTGCCCGTTTACATTAAGGAGATAACCGGAAAGGACGCCCTTTCCGGCCTGGCCATGGGAGTATTCCTCCTGGCCGCCGTGCTGTTCCGCCCCTTTGCCGGCCGCTCGATCGACGCGGGAAACCGTAAAGGTTTTTTCCTGATCGGTTCGGCCGTGTTTTTCGTGAGCGCGCTGGCCTTCAACTGTGCCCCCACCTTGTCGGTTCTGCTGCCGGCCCGTTTCGTGCAGGGCCTCGGCTGGGCTTACTGCAACACCGCGGCCGGCACGCTGGCCAGCGACACCATTCCCAAACCGCGCCTGGCTGAAGGCATGGGTTACTACGGGCTGTCCTTAAGCGTAGCTATAGGGATCGGCCCCGCCTTGGCCCTCTTTCTAAGTCAGCGCTACAGTTTTCAACTTATGTTCTACGTCTGCGCCGGGTCGGTACTGCTGTCCTTCCTCCTGGCACTATGCATGAACTACCGTCGCCCGACGCCGACAATCAATTCTCCGGCGGCAGTGAAAGCGGCGTTCCTAGAAAAGAAAGCCCTGTTTCCTTCCCTGGTGATGTTCTTCCTGTTGATCGCCTACGCCGCCATTTTTTCTTTTCTGGCCCTGTACGGCCAACAGCGCCAGGTGGCAGATGTCGGTCCCTTCTTTACGGCGTACGCGGTCAGCGTTGCCGTTTCGCGCCCTTTGTTCGGCCATCTGGCCGACCGCAGAGGCTACAGCGTCGTCGTGGTGCCCGGGCTACTGCTGTGCACGCTGATCCTGTTGATTATTTACGCAGCCCGCACCCTGCCGGTGTTCATCTTGGCCGGCCTGGTTTACGGGATCGGCTTCGGCGCCGTCCAGCCTACCATGCAGGCTCTTTCCGTCTTGTACGTACCGCCGGAACGGCGCGGGAGCGCCACCGCCACCTATTTCCTGTTCATAGATTTGGGTTTAGGCCTGGGATCCGTCCTGTGGGGCTTGGTGGCCGAGGACTTCGGTTACGAGCTGATGTACCTCACGGCTATCATCCCTTCGCTTCTGTCCCTGCTCGTGTACCTGCTTTTCGCGCGCCGGGCCGGGGTGCGGCGGCGGACGGCTTAGGTCGACCCCAGATTATGCAGCCTTTGCCTTGCCGGATTGTCAGTCCGGCAGCAGCGTCCAGCGCGGCTGGGAGCAAAGCGGGGCGTTTGTGCCGTCCGGCGTCCGGGCCTGAAGGGCACCCCTGGCGCCTGCGCGCCGTGGGTGGTGCCCCACCAGCCGGGCGGGACTGTCGGACTTTGTCCGGGGGCGTGGCGCAGGCCGCCCCGATGGATTGGGCTTCTGACCCTGGCCGCTGTTTTGACGGCGGCCTGTGCGTCCGCGATTGTGGTTAATCTGGGAGCTAAGAAGGCGGTTTGGATCTCTTCGGATCCTCGCCCCGAGCACATCAAGGTTGTGGAATGGCTGAACGAGGTGACCCCTTCGGACACCGCGATCTATCTAGTGAGGGTTGAGGCCTACCGTATCGCGGATTCAC
>JACIYD010000323.1 GCA_014360105.1 Clostridia bacterium | reverse complement strand
CCATATGAGCGGGGAGAACTGGGACGTCTCTTGGCGGCAGGGCCGCTGCCCCTATACCGACCCCGCGCTCTTAAGAGCGCAGCTCGCCTTGGTCCGCTGCCTCGGCCGCCGCTACGGTGAGGAAGAAGCCATCGCCGCCTGGGACCTCGCCAACGAGCACGACAATTATGCCCCCCTGCCCGACGCCGATGCGGCCTGGCTCTGGACCCACCTGCTCACGCGTGAGTTCCGGCTCTTCGCCCGGCAGGCCGTCCTCCTCGGGACGCACGTGACCTCCTTTACCGAACGCCGCACCTTTCGCTTTCCCGATCTGGGGCAACTGCATGCCGTTCTCTGCGTACACCCCTACCCCATTTACAGCGAGCTCTGCCCCGGCCGACCCGATCTGCCGCCGAGCACGCTCTTCCCCTCTTTCTGTCTCAAGCTTGCCCGCGGCCTGGGCGGCAAGCCGGTCCTCCTGGAAGAGTTCGGCCTTACCACCACCATGGTAGGGGAAGAAGAGGCGGCGGCCTATTACCGGACCGTACTCTTTAGTACCCTGGCAGCAGGCGCGCGCGGCGCCCTGGCCTGGTGCTTTGCCGACTTTAGCAACACCGGAAGGCCGCCTTACGCCACCGTGCCTTACGAGATCGGTTTCGGCCTCACCTGCGCCGGCCGCCCCAAGGCGCCCGGGAAGGCCATGGCCGCCTTCGCCGCGTTGCTTGGGGCCTTTCCCTGGGGTCAACTTGAACCGGCCCCGGCGCCGGCAGCCGTTCTCCTGCCGGCCCGCTATTACGACCACCCCGAACGCGAATTTTCGCCAGCGCGTCACTTTGCCCTGCTCTTTGCGAGTTACGTGCTTGCCAAGCAGGCCGGTCTGGAGGTCGACTTCGTTCTGCCCGGCGCGCCTCTGGAGGGATATCGGCTCGTCCTCTGCCCCGCCGTGCCGCGGCGCGGTACCCTCGACCTGCCGCATTGGGAGCAACTCGTCGCTTTCGTGCGCCAGGGCGGTTGCCTCTATCTCTCCTTTGGCGGTCTCGCCTTCCCCGACCTGGAAGAAATTCTGGGCGCACGCCGCCTGTATGCCGACAGCCCCACCCGCCCGGCTCTCTGGGAACGGTGCCGGCCCGGACACCGGCTGGTGCTGGAACCGCGCACGGCAAGAGTGCTGCGCCGCGGCGGCGACGGCCTGCCCTTGTTCCTCGCGCACCGCTACGGCGAGGGCACCGTCCTTTTTGCCACCGAACCACTAGAAAGTTACCTGGCCGACGCCCCCCATCTTCTGGCCGTCAACCCTTTTTACCCTTTCTACCGCTATGCCGCGCGCGCCGCCGGGCTTATGCCGGAGGCCTGGGGCGGTGGCCTTCCCGCTGCCGGGGAAGCCCTACTGCGGGGCAGCGCGCCCCGTGGCGCCCCGCCGGCATGCGCCGCACCTAAGCGCACCGCGTCTCGTCCGGACGGTCCGCCCCGCCCCGTGCCCGGGGAGGCCAAACTCTTCCTCCCGCGGGAAGCCGGTGCAACCGCCGCCGCCGCCGCCTACCTTGTGGTCGTCAACCACCACGGCCGCGAAACGGCCTGGCCCAACCCCGGCGGCTTCCCCTGGGAGGATTTGGCCACCGGCGAAACCTTTTCTGGTCCCGTTCCTCTGGCCGCGCACCAGGGGCGCCTCCTGCGTCTCTCCCGCTCCAGCGCATAGGGGTCAAATACCGGGGGATACTTTTCTGGGGACGCCCGGTACAGGCGGCCCCTACCTGCCGCGCCAGCAGAGCAAGGAGGAGGATGCGATGAACCAGCAAATCATGTGCACAGTTAACAGTTGCGCGTATTGGGGCCAGGGGAACATCTGTGAGGCGCCGAAGATCCTCGTTACCAGCGACGCTATCGGCGACGCTTACCCGGAAAGTATGGACGCCAACGAGGTCACCCAACTCGTGCAGCAGGCGGGGCTCACCCCGGCTACCACCTGCATGGAGACCTGCTGCAAGACGTTTACCAGAAAGAAACAGTAGCAAGGCGGGCCCGCCAACGGCCCGCCTCTAAAATTCTACGCGGCCCAAAGCGCGGCGCAGGCGCTCCAGGGCCGTCTTCAATCGCTCCGTATCTACCGTAAGTGAAAGGCGGAAGAAGCCCCGGCCGGCCTGGCCGTACTCCTCACCGGGCGTGACGATCACCAGGGCGCGATCGAAGAGCATCTCCGCGAACTCCGCCGAGGTATAGCCTCGCGGCACCGGCGCCCAAATATAGAAAGTGGCACGCGGCTTCTCCAGCTTCCAGCCCATGGCGTTGAGCGCCTCCACCACCAAATCGCGCCGTTGCTGGTAAAGGCGGCAGACCTCCCGCACGCAGTCCTGCGGTCCCAGCAGGGCGGCCACCCCCGCCTTCTGCACCGCCTGGAAGCAGCCGGAATCGAGGTTGGTCTTCAGCCGCCCGAGCACGCTCACCGCATCGCCGTTCCCCGCCACCCAACCCAGGCGCCAGCCGGTCATATTGTAAGGCTTGGAGAGGGAACCGAACTCGATGGCCACTTCCTTGGCGCCGGGCACCTCGAGAAAGCTCGGTGCGCGGTAGCCGTCGTAGGTGATATCAATATAGGCGGCGTCGTGGCAGATGAGGAGATCGTAAGTGCGGGCAAAGGCTACCGCCTCACGGAAGAAGTCCACGCTCGCCA
>JACIYD010000322.1 GCA_014360105.1 Clostridia bacterium | reverse complement strand
CGCTGCCCCACAACGAAGCCACGAAATTGGCGCGGGGTGGGCCTGGGATTTGCTCGAGGGCGCGCCCAGGACCTGCTCCAGATTCCAGCGGCTCGCGGCCGCGCAGGCCTACCTAGGTCTAACCCTAGAAACCGGAATTTCGAGGGAGAAAAGAAAGGGGGGAGAAACCATGTCAGGGCATTCCAAATGGGCGAACATCAAACATCGCAAGGCCAAGGTCGACGCCCAAAGAGGAAAACTCTTTACCAAACTCGGCCGGGAATTGATCGTAGCCGCCCGGTTGGGGGGCGGCGACCCGGAGGCCAATCCGCGCCTTAAGCTTGCCGTGCAACGGGCACGGGAGGCGAATATGCCCATGGAAAGCATCCAACGGGCCATCCAGCGGGGTACGGGTGAGATCGCCGGTGCTAGTTACGAGGAGATGGTTTACGAGGGTTACGGTCCTGGCGGGGTTGCCATCCTCCTTAATCTTACTACCGATAACCGCAACCGCACGGCGGCCGAAATCCGCCACCTGTTTGCGCGGCACGGCGGCAGCCTGGGAGAATCCGGCTGTGTAGCCTGGATGTTTGCCAGCCGAGGCCTGATCACGGTGGAACTGGACCACCAGGCCCTGCCGGCGGACGAAATCATGCTCTATGCCATCGAGGCGGGCGCCGAAGACGTTAACCAGCACGAGGAGGATAACGCTATCGAAGTGGTCACCCGGCCCGAAGACCTGGAAGCGGTGAAAGGGGCGTTGTTGGAAAAGGGTATTCAGGTGACTGCGGCCGAGGTGTCGATGCTGCCTAAAACTACCGTTCCCGTGACCGAACCCGAAGTGGCCCGGCGCTTGCTGCGTTTGCTGGATGCACTTGAGGACCACGACGACGTACAGGCAGTGTACGCCAATTTCGACATTCCGGCGGGGCTCATGCGCGAGATTGCCGAAGGGATAGCGGCCAGCTAACGAGGTGAGGGCGCTGGTAGTTCTTGGCATAGACCCGGGTCTGGCACGCACCGGCTACGGTATTATCCGGCAGGAAGGCGAGCGCCTTCTTCCCTTGGCCTACGGCTGCCTGGAGACAACGGCGCCGTTATCGCCGGAGCGGAGGCTTTTACAGCTTCACCAGGCTTTGGCCGTATTGCTTCAACAGTACTGGCCAGATTATCTGGCTCTGGAGGCGCTCCTTTTCAACCGCAATGCCCGCAGTGCCTTACAAGTAGGGCAAGCTCGCGGTGTAGTACTTTTGGCCGCGGCGCAGGCCGGGGTGGCAGTAAGAGAGTTCAATCCGCTCACGGTAAAACAGGCAGTTACCGGTTCCGGCGGAGCGGCAAAGCAGCAAGTGCAACGGATGGTCCAAACGCTGCTGGCCCTGCCGAAACCGCCACGGCCGGATGATACGGCCGACGCTCTAGCAGTGGCCGTTTGTTGCCTTCACCACCTCACCTTTGAGAAGGCGGTAGGCGCCCATGATCGCCCATCTGCGCGGCACCCTCTTGAGTAGTGGCGAAGCGATCGTCCTCGAAGTAGGGGGCATCGGTTTCGCCCTCCAGGTTTCGGCACGTACGGCGCAAAAGCTGCCTTCTCCCGGTTCCGAGGTCTGCCTTTACACCTGGTTGCAGGTACGCCAGGAAGGGCTGAGCCTCTACGGTTTCCTGGAACCGGAAGAGCGCGAGCTTTTTCTCTTGCTGCAGGAGGTTAACGGACTGGGGCCAAGGGCGGCGCTTAACCTGCTTTCGACTTTTTCCTGGGAAAGACTGGCGGACGTGGTCCGGCGGGGCGACGTCACCGCCCTGGTCCGTGTTCCGGGTATTGGTACCAAGCTCGCGCAACGCCTCGTCCTTGAACTAAAAGACAAGCTCTGGCGGCGGATCCCGGGGATACAACAAGGGGGCACAGCTTTGCCCGTAGAAGAGGCGGTGGCGGCGCTGACCGCCCTAGGTTTCAGCGCGGTGGAAGCCGAAGCGGTTTTGGCCCGGGCAAGACAGGCCTTGGGGGAGCAAGGCACAACGGCAGAACTGGTGGCCTACTCCCTGAAACTCTTGGGCCAGCAAGGCGGGTCATAGCAATTGGGGAGGAAATGCGTTGGAACGCTTATTACACGGCCGGCTCGAAGGCGAGGAAGAAAAACAACTGGAATCAAGTTTGCGGCCACGCCGCCTCAGCGAATACGTCGGACAAGAGGAAGTCAAGGAGAGCCTGAGCATCTTTATCGAGGCAGCCAAGACGCGTGGCGAACCGCTGGACCACGTTTTGCTTTACGGTCCCCCGGGACTAGGCAAGACGACGCTGGCGGGCGTGATTGCCCACGAACTGGGCGTACAGATTCGCGTTAGTTCCGGGCCGGCCATCGAAAGACCCGGTGATCTTGCCGCCATTCTTACCAACCTCCAGCCGGCCGACGTGCTCTTCCTTGATGAGATTCACCGCCTAAATCGTGCGGTGGAGGAAATCCTTTATCCGGCGATGGAGGATTACTGTCTGGACATTGTTCTCGGCAAGGGTCCAAGCGCCCGTTCCCTGCGCCTGAGGCTACCCCCGTTTACGCTGATCGGTGCTACGACCAGGGCCGGGCTGGTTTCGGCGCCGTTACGCAATCGTTTTGGCGTGACTTTGCGTCTGAATTTCTACGGCCAGGAAGAACTGGCACAGATTGTCAGACGTTCCGC
>JACIYD010000321.1 GCA_014360105.1 Clostridia bacterium | reverse complement strand
TCTCGCTCGAAAATAGCATTTGACCCCGCCTCCGCTAGGCGAGCGGGCTTTTCCCTTGGTGGCGCGAACCGCGGCGCGCGAGCAGACGCACCGTGCGGTAGTGCAGCGGCTGGACAAGGCGCCAGGCGCGGTACCATACCGGGGAGAGAACCAGGTCGTACTCCCCGATGAAGGTGACATGCTCCCCGGCAAAGCCCTTTTTGAAGCGATAAAGCCCGTGAAGGGGGTGTTGCGGGTCGGACGTGCCCGGCGCGCCGCGAAAATCGTAAAGAGTACAGCCCCGCTCCTTTGCCCAGTTGATCATCGTCCACTGCAGCAGATGGTTGGGCATGACCTCGCGGTGCCGGTTGGCCGAGGCGCCGTAGACATACCAGGCCTTTTGCCCCATGATAAAGGCAAGGGATCCGGCGATGGGTTCTCCTTGGTAAAAAGCCAGAAAAAGGCGGGCATAATCCCGGCGAACCAGCTCGTCCCAGAGCGCTTCAAAATACGCCGGGCCGCGGATGAGGAAGCCGTCGCGCCGGGCGGTCTCCACCAGTAAACGATAGAAAACCGCCAGGTCGGCGCGGGTACATTCCTGTTGCACTACCACGCCGCGGCGCTGGGCAAGCCGGATATTGTACCGCGTCTTGGGATGAAAGGAAGCGAGGAGTTCTTCGGCCGGGCGGCCGATGTCCAGGCGAAAGACGGAGCGCGGCTGGGTACCCTCGAATCCTCCGCGGCCGGCCACGGGGATAAAGCCTCGTGTCCGCAGATATGCAGGCAGGTGGCCCGCCGGCAGGGGCACGTCTGGGTCGATCTTCCAGAGGATGGCTCCCTCACGCCGGCCGAGCCGCCGCACTTCCTCTAAGAAGAAGTCGAAAAGCGTCTGATCCTGGAGGTCAAAGACTGGCCCCCGTGGCGAATAAAGGATGCTTTTCCCGCCGACGGGCAGCACACGGCGCAAAAGAAGGGCGGCGGCTACGATGCTGTCGCCTTCCTCAACTACCAGATAAAGGGGCTGCCAGCCGGTCCTCGCCTTTACCTGGCCCCAGGCATAGGATTGGAGAATATGCCCCTTGGGCGCGGCCGCAATAAAGGCGTCATACCGCCCCGCCTCTTCAGGCCCGATGAGCCTCGCCCGCCACGGCAAGTGTCCCCACCCCTTCTTTTTCCTTGTCTAGTGCTAGATTCCCACCGCCAGCGGCTTGCTATCCTCGGCGTGGGCCAGGGCGGCCCCTATGAAATCGCGGAAAAGGGGATGCGGCCGGTTCGGCCGCGATTTAAATTCGGGATGGAATTGGGAAGCGACAAACCAGGGGTGGTCCGCCAGCTCGACCATTTCCACCAGCCGGCCGTCCGGTGAGGTGCCGCTGATGACCAGCCCGGCTTTGGCAAGATGACGCCGGTAGGCGTTGTTCAGCTCGTAACGGTGGCGGTGACGCTCCGCCACCATGCTCGTCCCGTAGGCACGGCGCGCAAGACTCGAACCCGGCAGGATACAAGGGTAGGCACCGAGGCGCATCGTTCCCCCCTTGTCTTCCACGTTGGCCTGGTCTGGCATCAGGGCGATCACCGGGTGCGGACTCGCCGGCGCAAATTCCTGACTGTGCGCCTCATCCAGCCCGCAGACGTGGCGCGCGAATTCGACTACCGCCAGTTGCATCCCCAGACAGATGCCCAGGAAGGGCACTCTCTTCTCGCGGGCATAGCGGATGGCCGCTATCTTGCCTTCGATGCCGCGGTCGCCGAAACCGCCGGGCACGAGGATGCCGTGCACCCCTTCCAGCTTTGCGGCCACCTCGCCGTTTTCCAGGCTGCCGCTGTTCACCCGCAGGATGCGTACCCGGGCCTCGTGGGCGATGCCGCCGTGCCGCAGGGCCTCGGCCACGCTCAGATAGGCGTCCTGGAGCTCGACGTACTTGCCCACGAGGGCAATGGTCACCTCGCGCCGCGGCTTTTTGATGCGCTCCACCATCGCCCGCCATTCATCCATCACCAGCGGCCCGCAGGAAAGCCCCAGTTTGCGGACGATGATCTGGTCCAGGCCCTGCTGTTCAAAGATCAACGGTACCTCATAGATGCATTCGGCATCTACCGCCTGAATCACTGCCGCGGCGTCGACATCGCAGAAGAGGGCGATCTTTTCCGCCATGGCACGCGAAAGCGGGCGGCCCGAGCGGCAGATGATGATATCCGGCTGAATACCGATGCTGCGGAGTTCTTTAACGCTATGCTGGGTGGGCTTGGTTTTGGCCTCGCCGGCCGCCTCAAGATAAGGCACCAGGGTGACGTGGATATAGAGTACGTTCTGTGTTCCCACATCGCTCTTAAGCTGGCGGATGGCCTCGAGGAACGGCAATGACTCGATGTCGCCCACGGTGCCGCCAATCTCGGCCACAACCACCTCGGCATCGGCCTCTTGGGCCACACGGTAGAGGGCCTCTTTGATTTCGTTGGTGACGTGGGGAATAACCTGAACCGTTCCTCCCAGATAAGCGCCGCGCCGCTCCTTGGTAATCACCGACCAGTAAATCTTCCCCGCGGTGACGTTGCTGTGGCGCGTCAGGTTAATATCGACGAAGCGCTCGTAGTGACCGAGATCCAGATCGGTTTCGGCGCCGTCCTCGGTGACGAATACCTCCCCATGCTGGTAGGGGTTCATCGTCCCGG
>JACIYD010000320.1 GCA_014360105.1 Clostridia bacterium | reverse complement strand
CCGGTGCAAAAGGGCCGAAGCCGAATTTGTACGGCTTCACCTTACTGGTGAGGCTCATCGCCATCAGGGTGCGGCCGTGAAAGCCGCATTCCAGGGAAACGATGCCGGGCCTCTCGGTGTACTTGCGGGCGAATTTCACCGCGTTTTCCACCGCTTCCGCCCCGCTGTTGACAAACATTACCTTCTTGGGAAACTGACCCGGCGTAATGCTTACCAGTTTCTCCGCCAGCCGCACGTAGGGCTCATACATGGCCACATGAAAGCAAAGGTGCAGGTATTTCTCCGCCTGCTCCTTAACGGCCCTTACCACCTGCTCAGGGCAATGGCCCACGTTGAGCACCCCGATGCCGCCGGCAAAATCAAGCAGCGTGTTGCCGTCCACGTCGCGTAATAGGGCCCCTCGCGCTTCTTCAATGAAGATGTGCGTGGTGTTGCCTGCCCCGCGAGTGACGTACTTTTGCCGCAAAGCCAATAATTCCTGGGATTTGGGGCCAGGGATAGAGGTGATTACTTGCGGCAGAGAAGAGGGGTTTAACACGATTACCTACCCCTTTCGTTACACCATTTTGTGTTTTGCGCTCACGAGTACCCTTCAGCCTTAATCCTCACATTAATGAGTTAATCTGTTAGCGGTGGCCCCTTTTTAACCCATTAGGGGTAGAGTCCCCGCAGTTTTACGGCGTTGGCCACCCGCTGGACGGCAAGAAGATAGGCGGCGGTACGCATATCCACTTTTTCTTTTTGCGCCATTTGCCATACTTCACCGAAGGCACACATCATAATCTCCTGCAACCGCTGGTTGATCTCGGCCTCTTTCCAGAAATACTTCATGTTGTCCTGCACCCACTCAAAGTAAGAAACGGTTACGCCACCGGCATTCGCCAGAATGTCCGGTACCACTAGAATACCGTTTTCGTAGAGGATACGATCGGCCTGCGGCGAGGTGGGGCCATTGGCGCCTTCTACCACCATTCTCGCTTTAATTCGCGCCGCGTTCCTACCCGTGATTTGATTCTCTAAAGCCGCCGGGATGAGGACTTCGCACTCAAGACCGAGGAGGTCTTCCCCGGAAATTCTCTCCGCACCGGGAAAGCCTACTACCGAACCAGCTTTTCGCTTATGATATAGTAGGTTACCAGGGTTAAGACCATGCTGATTGTAAATAGCCCCTTGGGAATCACTGACAGCGATAATCCTGGCGCCTTCCTCGGCCAGCAGGAGCGCCGCCGTGGCACCCACATTGCCAAAGCCCTGAACCACGACCCTAGCCCCGTGTAGACTTATTCCCAGCCGTTTCGCCGCTTCAATGGTCGCATAGACTACCCCTCGCCCGGTGGCTTCCGCCCTACCTTCTGAACCGCCAATTTCTACGGGTTTACCGGTAACCACTCCCGGTACCGAATAGCCCAGATGCATGCTGTAGGTATCCATGATCCAGGCCATCACCTGCGGGTTGGTATTCACGTCCGGTGCGGGGATATCTTTTTCCGGACCTAGAAGAACCGAGATTTCAGTAGTGTAGCGCCGCGTAAGGTTTTCCAGTTCTGTCAGAGAGAGCTTCTTGGGGTCGCAGACGACCCCGCCCTTGGCGCCGCCATACGGGATCTTTACCACGGCCGCCTTCCATGTCATCCACATGGCCAGGGCGCGCACTTCATCCATGTTGGTATCAGGGTGGTAGCGAATTCCACCCTTCGCCGGACCGCGGGCCAGATTGTGCTGCACGCGGTACCCCGTAAAGACCTGCACGGAACCATCATCCATTCGCACCGGGAAGTGGACCGTCAGCTCCCGCTCGCACTTGGCCAGGACCTGGACCAACCACTCCTCAAGGCCTAAGCGGTTCGCCGCATTATACAACTGTTCTACGGCCATGGCGTATGGATTAGCCACTTCCACCTGCGGCGATCCGATCACCGCCGTGCTCATTGCTTCACCCCTCCTTGCTCTGTTGACTGCTGCCATCATTCAGTCCTTATCTTCCTACAACTTAGGCACAAGCAAAAAACATGCCAACCGCCGTTTCGCCACCCTTGGGCGGAACGATCCATGATAGTTCTTAAGTAGATCAGGGAGTAAGCTACGTGGATCGGACGGTTGTGGGCTGACTACCCGATAAGCAATACAAGATAGGAGTTGCGATGATACAGAAGTGGATTATACCTTTATACCCTTGATGCCCTTAAGTCTCCTCTCCGCCCGCCGGTAATGATCCTTGCGCCAGCCGGCCGATCCGCTCTACGTATTCCCGGCAAAGGCTTTCGGTCAGGGCAGGGGAGAGTGCTTCGCTGTACACCTGGTAGAAAGGTTCGTCGGCATCGGGCAACACCAAGGCCCAGCCTTCCTCGCGATAAACCTTCAGGCCGTCCACCGTTTCCACCCGGCGGCTTTCTTCCTCCTCGGCCAACTGCCGCAACACCTTACCCTTTGCGGCCCAGGAACATGGGACGTCTCTCGCCTGCTGCCATGTCTCAGGCAGGGCCGCCAGCGCCTGGGGGAAGGTGAGGTTCTGCGCCACCAAGTAGCCAGCCAGGGCCACGAAAGTATACAAGGCATCACCCAGCATCTGAACCTGCCCGCCGCCAAGCGGCGGCTGCCAGGCGGCCTCGGCGATTGCCCGCCATTCGTTCCTTACCCACTTCAC
>JACIYD010000032.1 GCA_014360105.1 Clostridia bacterium | reverse complement strand
TGTCTTGTCTGGGGAATCCGGTTGTGGTAAGATACTTGGCGAGCGGCAATACGGCAGGATGGGAGTACGGTAGGAGGTTACGAGAGCGCAGTAAAGGCCTCCCCGGGGGGCCTTTTTGCATCCACGCCTTGAAAGCGCCAGACCTCTCTGCTCCCATGCCGACGTCAAGGAGGGTTTGGCCGTGATCGTGGTCATGGAGCGTGACGCGACGGAAGAACAGATCCAAAAGGTGGTTTCGCGCCTGGAGAGGGAGGGTTTTCAGGTGCATTTATCACGGGGCGTGACGCGGACGATCATCGGCGCCGTTGGCGACAAGGGCCACCTGCAGCGGGAGAGCCTCGAGGCCATGGAAGGCGTGGAAAAAGTGGTGCCCGTCTTGCGACCTTATAAGCTGGCGGCAAGGGAATTCCGGCCGGAGAACACGGTGGTACGGCTGCGTCAGGGGGTAGAGATCGGAGGGGAAGCGATCCAGGTTATTGCCGGTCCTTGCGCCGTGGAGAGCTTTGAGCAGCTCCTGGTAACGGCGGAAGCGGTTAAGGCCTCTGGGGCGACCATTCTGCGTGGCGGCGCTTTTAAGCCCCGCACTTCGCCCTACAGTTTCCAGGGACTGGAGGAAGAGGGCTTAAGGTTGCTCGCCCAGGCGCGGGCCGCTACCGGGTTGCCGGTGGTCACCGAGGTGATGGACCCCCGCAGCGTGCCCTTGGTAGCCGAGTACGCCGACGTGCTCCAGGTAGGCGCGCGCAACATGCAGAACTTTTACCTCCTGCGCGAGGTGGGTGCCGCGAAAAAGCCGGTACTGCTCAAACGCGGTCCTTCGGCCACCATTGAAGAATGGATGCTCGCGGCGGAGTATATTATGAGTGCCGGCAACGACCAGATAATCCTGTGCGAGCGTGGTATTCGCACTTTTGAGAACGCCACCCGCAATACCCTTGATTTGAGCGCCGTTCCTCTGGTAAAGAGCCTGAGCCACCTGCCGGTTTTCGTGGACCCCAGCCATGGCACGGGGCGGTGGGAACTGGTCACGCCCATGGCCCTGGCGGCGGTGGCCGCGGGTGCGGACGGGGTGATGATCGAGGTGCACCCCAACCCGGACGAGGCCCTTTCCGACGGCCCGCAGTCACTCAAACCGGACAAATTCGCGCAATTAATGCGGCAGCTCACCCGGGTGGCCACCGCGGTGGGTAGAACGCTGGGACAAATCGCCGTATGTAGTGCCTAAAGGCGGCGTATCCGGCACCGACCGGTAGCGCCGGTAGGCGCCCCGTACGGAGGGAAAGCGGAGATGAACCCCCCGATGCGTAAGCCGGAACGGATTTGCCTGGTCGGCGTTGGCCTGATCGGCGGTTCCATCGGCATGGGTCTAATCCAGCGGGAACCGGCGGTGGAAGTCGTCGGCGTGGACGTGGACGCCGCGGTACTGGCCGCCGCCGTGCGCCAAGAGGCGATCCACCGCGGCACGACCGACCTCGCCCAGGGTGTCCGGGGCGCAGACCTGGTAGTTCTGGCCATCCCCCCGGGTGAAGTCGGCGTCGTTGCCGCGGCCATGGCCGCACACCTGGCACCCGGGGCAGTGGTGACGGATGTGGCCAGCACCAAAAAGGCACCGGCGCAGGCCATCGAGGCCTGCCTGCCGGAGCACGCGGCCTACCTGGGCGGGCATCCCATGGCGGGGTCGGAGCGGGCCGGTATCGCGGCGGCGGATCCCTACCTTTTCGAAAACGCCGTCTGGGCACTCACGCCCACCGGCCGCAGTACGGCGCGGGCCTGGGAACTGGTATCGTGGCTCGTGGCCACCCTGGGTGCGCACCCGCTTTCCCTCAGCCCGGCGGAGCACGACCTGGCGGTGGCTGCGACGAGCCATCTCCCCTACCTGGTGGCGGTAGCCTTGATCCATACGTTGGACGGCCACGAGGCCGCCCTGAAACTTGCCGGTCGGGGCTTACGGGATGTCACCCGCGTCGCCGGCAGCGACCCCCGCCTCTGGCGAGAGATCCTCTTGAGTAACAAGGAGGAGGTTCTGCTGGCCCTTGCCTCCTTCCGGCGGCACCTGAATGAACTGGCCGCCCTTCTCGAAGGCAACAAGGAGGAGGTTCTTGAAGGTGCGCTGGCACGGGGTAGGGAAGGGCGTTTCCGGCTACCGGCGGGGTTGCGGGCCTACTTACCGGCGCTGGAGGAAGTCGTTCTAACGATTCCCGACCGCCCGGGGTCGCTTGCCCTGGTTACCGGTCTTCTGGGCCAAGCAGGAATTAACATCGCGGATATCGAAATAATGGGCGTGCGCGAAGGGGAAGGGGGCTCGGTCCGCCTGGGGTTTGCCGGCGAAGAGGCCGCGGCACGGGCCCTGGAAGTTTTGGGTGCGGCGGGGATCAAGTGCCGACGGCGCTGAATACCCGCTGGTCTGGAGAGGTTTTGCATGGAGCTTACGGTGAAGCAGGCAACTACCTTAAAAGGAACGGTACGGGCGCCCGGCGACAAGTCTATTTCCCACCGGGCGCTTCTTTTCGGTGCCCTTGCCCGGGGAGAGACTGTCATTAGGGGATTTCTGCCGGCAGACGATTGTGAGCGTACCGTGAGGTGTCTTAGCGCCTTGGGCGTAAGTCTCATCCGGGAAGGCCCGACGTTTGTCCGCATCCAGGGGCGGGGGCCGGCAAGCTTACGGGAGCCGGAGACGACGCTGGATGCGGGGAACTCCGGTACAACGATGCGTCTTTTGCTCGGCCTGCTCGCCGGGCAGCCGTTTCCTGCGGTCCTCGACGGCGATCGTTCCCTGCGGCGTCGGCCGATGGGCCGGGTAGTGGAACCGCTTAGGCTGATGGGCGCGCAGATCGAGGGCCGGGAGGGCGGCGCGTTTGCCCCGATATGTATTCGCGGTACGCGGGAACTTAAACCATTGACCTACCGTTTGCCGGTGGCGAGCGCGCAGGTGAAGTCGGCCCTGCTCCTTGCCGGATTGCAGGCCAACGGTGTTACGGCCTTGCGGGAGCCGGCGCCGAGCCGCGACCACAGCGAACGCCTGCTGGCCGCGTTTGGGGCGACGATTGAGCAAGAGGAAGGCTGGCTTAAGGTGAGAGGGCCGGCGGTGCTGACCGGCACGGAAGTACAAATCCCGGGCGACTTTTCGGCCGCCGCCTTTTTCCTGGTGGCGGCGCTCCTGGTACCGGGCAGCGAGGTCTACCTTCCCGCGGTTGGTGTCAACCCCACGCGAACCGGCTTGCTTGATGTGTTGCAGGCGATGGGGGCAAGAATCTCCCTTGGCTCTCTGCGCCGGCAGGGGCCGGAACCGGTCGCAGATCTCTGGGCCGGCACACAGTCTCTGCGGGCGACCGAGGTCGACGGCTCACTTCTCCCCCGGCTCATCGACGAGGTCCCCATTCTCGCCGTGGCCGCGACCCAGGCACAAGGGACAACCACCATTCGCGACGCGGCGGAACTGACAGTGAAGGAATCGAACCGCCTGCAAGCTATGGCCGCGGAATTGGGGCGGCTCGGGGCGAAGGTGATCGCCACCGACGACCGTCTGATCATCGAAGGACCCACCAGACTACGTGGCGCCGTCTGTGACAGTCACGGGGACCACCGGGTGGCCATGGCGCTGGCCGTTGCCGGGCTGGTTGCCGAGGGGGAAACCAGGATTCGCGGAGCGGAGTGCATCGCCATTTCTTTCCCGGACTTCGTCGACCAACTGGCGGCATTGACGAAAGGCGGCGTTACCGATGGTACAGGGCAATATTGCCATTGACGGCCCGGCGGGTGCGGGGAAGAGTACCGTAGCCAAACTGCTGGCGGAGCGCCTGCATTATCTCTACGTGGACACAGGCGCCATGTATCGCGCCCTTACTTACAAGGCCCTGCGCCAGGGTGTGGATCTTACGGACGAGAAGGCCTTGACTTCTCTGGCGGAGAACACTAACATCAAGCTGGTGCCGGGAGAGAAGGGCGGGCGCGTCTTGCTCGACGGGGAGGACGTCACGCTTTTCTTGCGGCGGCCTGAGGTAAGCGGTGCCGTTTCCCTGGTGGCGCAAGTGCCGGGCGTGCGCCGCCACCTGGCGGCGCAGCAACGGGCCATAGCAGCGGCGCAAAGGGTGGTGATGGACGGGCGGGATATCGGGAGCTTTGTCCTGCCCGACGCGCCGCATAAGTTCTTTCTCACCGCTTCGCTGGAAGAGCGCAGCCGCCGCCGCTGGCGGGAAATGCGGGCCCAGGGGTTGCAGCTATCCCCTGACGATGTGCTGGCGGAGATCAGGGCACGCGACCGATTGGACAGCGAACGGGCACTGGGGCCGTTGGTCGTGCCGCCCGATGCCGTCTACATCGATACGACCGGGCTTAAACCGGAAGAAGTGGTGGCGAAGATCCTGGCGGTGCTTGAAGAGAGAAGCGGGGGCGGGGATGGCCCATGCTCTACTGGTTCGGCAAAGTGATCTTCTACCTCTTTTTTACCCTCTTTTGCCGCTGGCAGGTGACCGGTAGAGAGAATCTGCCGCCGCGCGGACCCGTAGTGGTCGTCGCGAACCACATCAGCCTTTGGGACCCGGTGGCCGTAGGTGTCGCCCTACCACGGCGCGTCTATTTCATGGCCAAGGAGGAGCTTTTCCGCATACCGCTGGTGGGCTTGGTACTGAAAGCTCTGGGCGCTTTCCCGGTAAGGCGGGGCGAGGCGGATCTGGCCGCCATGCGGGCCGCTCTCAGATTGCTGCGCCAGGGCAAGGTGGTGGGTGTTTTTCCCGAAGGGGGTCGCAACCGTACGGAGGGGCTGCAGGCTTTCCAGCGGGGTGCCGCGCTTTTGGCCGTCCGGGCGCGCGCCCCGATTGTGCCGGTGGCCGTGGTCGGCACTAACCGCATTCTGGGTCGGGGCGGTTTCTTCCGCCGCTTCCAGGTGCGCATCGGCCGCCCCATTTACCCGGAGGCGGCGGCGTTACTGCCGCGGGGAACGGAGCTGGCGCGGTTTTCGCTGGTGGCACGGGAAGCAGTGGCGGAGCTGGTGCGCCAGTAAGAGGCGAATTTTTGACACGCGGCAGGATTTTGTAGGGCAGGGACGAATGATAATTACGGTCAATGGCGAAAGAGGTTAGCGAATCTTGGAAATAAGACGGGCACCCCACGCCGGTTTTTGTCCCGGCGTGCGGCGAGCGATTCGGCTGGCCACAGAAGAGTTACAAAAGGGAGGCGGTCCACTTTACTCTCTCGGGCCTTTGGTGCACCATCCCGGCGCCGTACGCTGGCTGGCCGAGCAGGGCTTGCAGCCCGTCAGCGAGCCGGCCGCCATCGGGGAGGGCCGGGTAATCATCCGTAGTCACGGGGCGAGCCCGGAAGTTTTCGCCAGCCTGGCCGCCCGCGGGTTAGCCATCGTCGACGCGACCTGTCCGCGGGTGAGGCTTGCGCAGCAGGCAGCCCAGGCATTGGCGGCCCAAGGCTATCAGGTGGTGATTGTAGGGGACAAGGAGCATCCGGAAGTTCTAGCCATGGCTGGCTGGGCCGGCCCGGGCACGCTGGTGGTAGCCGATGCTGCCGAGGCGTCCCGATTGCCGGCAATGGAAAAAGTAGGGGTTGTAGCGCAAACCACCCAACCGGTAGAGAATCTACGGCAGGTAGCGGAGGTACTGCGGAAGAAGGCAAAGGAGCTACGCGTAGAGGATACCATTTGCCAGACTACCCGCCGGCGCCAGGAAGCAGCACACAACCTGGCCAGGGAAGTAGACGTCATGGTAGTGGTCGGCGGTGCAGCGAGTGCGAATACGGCCAGACTGGTCGATATCTGTCGCGCTACCGGCACGCCCACTTACCGCATAGAGGAAGCCCAGGAACTGTGTCCCCAGTGGTTAGCCAAAGCTTCCCGGGTTGGGGTTACAGCCGGTGCTTCAACCCCAGATTGGATCATCGAGGAGGTCGTACGCAAAATGCTGGAATTCGGAGAAAGGAAAGAAGAACAGCATTCCCCCGCGGAGGCGGCTAACGCTGAGGATTGGAAAGGGTGGCCTGGTGAAACGGTGGGCGGGGAAGACGACGGAAGCCAGATGGCGGAGACGGTGAAAGCCGCTGAGGAGAAGCCGGCCGCAGAAGCGGCAGAAGTGACAGAAGCAGCGGAAGCAAATAGAACCGAGGAAAAAGAGGGGCCCGTACCGGAAGAAGCGGCCCCGGCAGAGGAAGCAAGCGAGGAGGCCGTGGGGGAAGCACCTCCAGGCCCGGTGCAAGCAACGGACGAAGGAGAAAACGAGGCCGTAGGCCTGGAGGCAATGGTTACCTCTTATCACCTGCGGCGCGGCGACATCATCAAGGGCACAGTGGTCCAGATTGACAACGGCGAGGTCCTGGTAGACGTCGGCGGCAAGTCGGAAGGTATTATTCCCCTTAGCGAGCTTTCTCATCGCCGGGTAGAACACCCCGAAGAGGTGGTCCGGGTGGGCGATGAGATCGAGGTTTTTGTGATCCGCCCGGAGAATGAAGAGGGTCACCCGATTCTTTCGAAGCGGCGCGCCGACCGGCGGCGGGGATGGGAACGCCTTGAAGAGGCCTTCCGTACCGGCCGCGAGATCGAGGCCGAGGCCATCGAGGTGGTAAAGGGCGGGCTGTTAGTAGACGTAGGGGTACGCGGTTTCGTCCCGGCGTCCCTGGTGGAGCGGGGCTACGTGGAGAACCTGGCCAATTACGTGGGCAAGACCCTGCGGCTCAAGGTAATCGAGTTGGATCGCAGCAAGAATAAGGTCGTCCTCTCCCGAAAGGCGGTTCTGGAAGAGGAATACCAGAGGCAGCGAGAGGAAACCTGGGCTTCTTTGGCCGAGGGCCAGGTGCGCAAGGGAATTGTGCGGCGTCTTACCAACTTCGGCGCCTTCATCGATTTGGGCGGTGTAGACGGGCTCCTGCATATTTCCGAGATTTCCTGGGGACGGGTGGACCACCCGCGCGATGCGCTCAAGGAAGGACAGGAACTGGAAGTTAAAGTGCTTAACGTGGACCGGGAACGGGAGCGGGTTTCGCTTGGACTGAAACAGCTCCAACCCAATCCCTGGGATACGGCCGCCGAGCGCTATCCGGTGGGCACCATTGTCGACGGCAAGGTCTTGCGGCTGGCCCCATTCGGTGCCTTTGTCGAAGTTGAGCCCGGCATCGAGGGACTGGTGCACATTTCCCAACTGGCGGACCGCCGCGTGGAGAAGCCAGAAGACGTGCTCAAGGCGGGCGACGTGGTACCGGTGAAAGTCCTGGCGGTCGATCAGTTGGCGCAGCGGATGAGCCTCAGCGTGAAAGAAGCGCAAAAAGAACGGGGCCGGAAGGCGCAGGCCAGGGAGCAGGCGGAAAGTAACAACGGCGGCGTAACCATTGGTGAACTTGTCGGCGACCTTTTCGAGGAAAGGCAGCCATGAATCTAAGGGAAGAGAGGAAACTGGCCCACCTCCATTACGCCGTGGCGCTGGGGGACGCACCGGGGGGAGCGGGGTGGGACGATATCCGGTTGATTAACCTTTCGGTACCCGAGGTCGACCGGAAAGAAGTAAGCACGGTCTACGAATGGTGGGGGAAGCGGTTGCGCCTCCCCCTTTTGATTAATGCGATGACCGGCGGGACCCCCTTGAGCGGCGAAATTAATGAGGCGCTGGCCAGGGCCGCCCGGGAAGCGGGGGTGGCCATGGCTGTGGGGTCGCAACAGGCTGCCCTGGACAACCCGGCAGTGGTCCATACCTACACGGTCGTGCGGCGCCACAACCCCGACGGGGTAATCCTTGCCAATTTGAGCGCGCGGGCAACGCCGGAGGAGGCGGCAAGGGCCTGTGAAATGGTGGCGGCCGACGCCCTCCAGTTGCACCTGAACGTCGCCCAGGAACTGGCCATGCCCGAAGGGGAACGCGCTTTTCGGGGGCTGGTGCGAAATATTGCGGCGGTGGTGCAGGCCGTGGCGGTGCCGGTGATTGTCAAGGAAGTGGGTTTCGGCCTTTCCCGCGAGGCGGCGACCCTGCTCTACGGTGCCGGCGTACGCTGGTTGGATACCGGTGGCCGCGGCGGGACGGATTTTTTAGCCATCGAGCAAGAGAGAAGCGGGGTGAACCGCCCGCACTTGCGGGCCTGGGGCCTGCCCGGGGCCGTTTCCCTGGCGGAAGTGCGGCAGAGCGGGCTGCCGGTAAGGGTCATTGCTTCGGGCGGTATTCGCTCCGCTCTCGACCTGGCCCGTGCCCTGGCCCTAGGGGCGGAGTTGGCCGGGGTTGCCGGTTTTTTCCTGCGCCTTTTGCAGCAGTCCTCCTGGGAGGAAGTGGCCAGGGTGATTAAAGCTTGGGAAGAAGAGCTAAAAGACGTAATGGTGATGACCGGTTGTCGTACTCTGCCGGAATTGCGCCGTGCACCGCTGGTCGTTACCGGCGAGACCAGAGAGTGGCTTGAGATGCGCGGCCTTAATCCCGCCCGTTACGCACAACGTTGAGGGAATAATTCCTGAGCGCCGCGGGGAAGCCTAGTAGTGATGAATGCTCCCGGGGCAAAGCCAGCCGGGGCCAACGAGCCGTCACTACGAGGAGGAATTGAGAGACTATGCCCGGCTTCCCCATCGGCATGATTGCCCTTCTCGTTGTCGCCGTTCTCATCTATCTCGGACTCGCCCAACGTGTGCTGGACCGTCTTTATCTCGGTGATAGTGCCGCCCTGATTATCGTGGCGGCGATGGCCTTCGGGAGCTTTATCGATATCCCCCTGGCGCGCGGGCGGCTTGATGTTTCGGTTAACGTAGGCGGCGGGCTTATACCGCTTGGCCTTGCCGTTTACGTCCTCGCGCGGGCCGGCAGCGGTAAGGAGTGGGGCCGTGCCTTGTTCGCCGCAGGCGTTACCGCCCTGGCCGTCTTTGTGGTAAACGGCGTATTGGGCCGGGGTGACCCGTGGCAGGCCGGCCGTGATTTCTTCGACCCGCTTTTCCTTTACCCCCTGGTGGCCGGTGGCGTAGCTTACCTCGCAGGCCGTTCGCGCCGCGCCGCCTTTGTCGCCGCGGTACTGGGGGTCTTAATCCTCGACTTGATCGATCTTTTCCGTCTCGGTTTGGCGCGGATGCCAGGGCTGGTGGCCATCGGCGGTGCGGGCGCCTTTGACGCCATCGTCCTTTCCGGGTTGGTAGCGGTCTTGCTGGCGGAGTTGGTGGGGGAATTGCGGGAAAGGCTCCAGGGCGGTGTCGCGGCGGAGGGACGCCCCGCCAGCCTGCTGCGCGGCCTGCGACGCCCACGGCCGAGGCTGGCGCTTCGCAAACCCGGTCAGGGGGGTGGGCAAGAATGAAGCGGTGGATGATGATTCTTCCGGTGCTGGCGTTTGTCGCCATCGTGGGGCTGCTGGTCCTTCGCGGACCGGCCGCGTCTGCTCTGGTATCGCCGGCGGCGCCGTGGGGCGAGGAAAGGACGGACGGCACCTATTTTACCATTGTGGACGCAAACGGAACGGTCATCGACCAAACGGCACGGGTGGTCTATCCCGGTGACGAATTGATCACCGAGGATAACCGTCACTATCGGATTATGCGCGTGGCCGGGGATACGGCCTATGCCGAGCTCCTTGGCAGAAAGCAGCTCGTATGGCGAACCCCTCCCCATCTGGGCGCGAACGATGGTGTGCTCGCGGTTCAAGGGAGGCAGCAGAACCTGATTGCCGTCTACCATACCCATAGTGACGAGTCGTACCTGCCCACCGACGGCGCCCCGAGCCGGCCCGGTGACGGTGGCGTTTTTAAGGTGGGTGAGGTCTTCGCCGAGAAGTTGCGTAGCATGGGGGTAATGGTGGATTATAACAAGCAGCCCCACGAACCCCATGATGCCGACGCCTACCGCCGTTCGCGGCGTACCGCCTTTCGCCTTGCCCAAAAAGCCCCGGCAGCGATGATCGATATCCACCGCGACGGCATCCGCGATCCCAGTTCCTA
>JACIYD010000319.1 GCA_014360105.1 Clostridia bacterium | reverse complement strand
GGTTGCCGTTAGCCTGCCGGCGGAATCGGCCAGGGTCAAGTTTTATCCCGGCGTGGCAGACAAAGCGACGATCAAGAACGAAATCAGCGCCCTGGGCTACGAGGTTGCGGAAAAAGTGACCGGCCAAGAAGGCCTCGACCGCGAGCGGGAGGCGCGCCGGCGGGAGATAAGGCGGCAGGCGCGCAACATGTGGATTGCCTGGCCGCTGGCCGTGCTGGTTATGGTCGGCATGTTCCACGAGGTCTGGATCTTCAGGCGCTTCGTCCCTCCAGCCCTCGGTAATCCCTACGTGCTTTGGACCCTGACCACACCCGTGGTCTTTATTCCCGGCTGGCAGTTTTTCGTGAACAGTTGGCGGGGTCTGCTGCGGGGAGTTACCGATATGAACCTCCTGTACGCTACCGGTATCGGCGCGGCCTACATTATTGCCACCATTAACGCCCTCTGGCCCGATGCCGGTTTCGGCGGTCGCGGTGCCACCTTCTTCGAGTCCGCGGCCCTGTTGACGGCCTTTATCGTCCTCGGCCGCTATCTTGAGGCCATTACGCGCGGGCGGACTTCCGAAGCCATCAGGAAGTTAATGAGCCTCGCGCCGAAGACGGCGCGTGTGGTGCGCAACGGCCAGGAACTGGAGATTGCCGCCGATGACGTGCAGGTCGGGGATATAGTAGTCGTCCGGCCGGGGGAGAAGATACCCGTGGACGGGGAAGTAATCGAAGGATATTCGGCCGTAGACGAATCCATGCTCACCGGCGAGAGCATACCGGTGGAAAAGAAGCCCGGGGACACGGTGATCGGCGCCACTCTGAACAAAACCGGTTCGTTCAAGTTCCACGCCACCCGGGTGGGTTCCGAGACGGTTCTGGCCCAGATAATAAAAATGGTGGAAGAGGCCCAGGCTTCCAAAGCGCCGATCCAGCGGCTGGCGGACTTTGTAGCCGGCCATTTCATCGCCGGCGTACACGTTTTGGCCCTGGCGGTATTCGTCTTCTGGTTTTTCTACGGCTTTGACACGTTCTTCAACCCGGCCAGCCGGTTCATTCTCTCTCCTTACAGCCTGGCGGAAGTAGGGGTTTTTGGCTTTGCCCTTCTCCTTTCGGTAACCACCCTGGTCATTTCCTGCCCCTGCGCTTTAGGTCTGGCCACTCCTAGCGCCGTCATGGCCGGAACCGGCAAGGGAGCGGAGAACGGCATCCTCTTCAAGAGCGCCGAGGCCCTGGAGCTGAGCAGCAAGCTTAAGGTGGTGGTCTTTGATAAGACCGGGACCCTTACCAAGGGCGAGCCGTCGGTTACCGATGTGGTGCCGGCCGGCGGTTTCGCCGCCGAGGAGGTTTTGCGGCTGGCGGCGGCCGCGGAAAAGGCCTCCGAGCATCCCCTCGGCGAGGCCATTGTCCGCAAGGCTAAAGAAGAGGGGCTGGTAGTTGCCGAGCCGGAGGAGTTTACGGCCGTTCCCGGCCACGGTGTGCGGGCCAGGGTTGAGGGCCGGGAGATTCTGCTCGGCAACCGGCGCTTGCTGCAGGAGCACGGGTTGGAAGTGCCGGCTTCCTTGCGTCAGACCATGGAAAGGCTTGAAGAGGAGGGGAAGACAGCGGTAATCCTGGCGGTGGCAGGCGAGGTTGCCGGCGTGCTGGCGGTAGCCGACACCCTGAAAGAGGGAGCGAAGGCGGCGGTAGAGCGGCTGCGGCGGCTTGGCATCCTGGTGGCCATGCTCACCGGCGATAACCGCCGTACGGCGGCGGCCATAGCCCGGCAACTGGGCATCGAGCGCGTTCTCGCCGAGGTCTTACCCCAGGACAAGGCCAAAGAGGTGAAGAGGCTGCAGGAAGAAGGCCTTAAGGTGGCCATGGTGGGGGACGGCATTAACGACGCGCCGGCCCTGGCCCAGGCCGACGTCGGCATCGCCATCGGTTCCGGCACCGACGTGGCCAAGGAAACGGGCGACGTCATCCTGGTCAAGGATGACGTCCGCGACGTGGTCAACGCCATTGAGATAGGCCGCGCCACCATGCGCAAGATCAGGCAAAATCTGGTCTGGGCCTTCGTTTACAACGTTACGGGCATACCCATCGCCGCCGGTATCCTTTATCCCTTTACGGGCCTCATCGTCAGCCCGGAACTGGCCGCCTTCTTCATGGCCATAAGTTCGGTTTCGGTTACGTTAAATACCCTGCTGTTAAAACGGTTCCGGCCATCGTTTGCGCGGCCGGCCGCCTAACAGGATTGTCTACGCGGGGTGGACCATGGGGTGTGGCCTCACAACGAAAGCGCGAAATTCGGCTTGCAATCGCGCAAGCCTACCCAGGCCTAGGCTCCGAGAGAATGGAGAGGAGGAGGCGATTAACAGTGACGCCGGATGAGGCCGCGACTGCCCGCAAAAGCGCCCTGATCTACCTTGTTATTTCCTTTGGCGCCGCTTTGGTTTTCCTTCTCGCCACTCTGGTCACGGGCAAAGACTACACGCCGGTGGCCAGGGTAGGCGGGGCCGCCTGGGTATTCCTTCTCACCATGATCATAACCATGCCGCTCGTCATCCCGGCCATGAAAAAGCGGGAGAGAAATGGCCGAACCTAATAGAGACTTTCAGCGGATCCTCGAGGGCGGATGCGCCCTCTTAAGGAGGAGCTGGCGCTCTTGGACGGCATTCCCCGGCGTGGGACGGCGC
>JACIYD010000318.1 GCA_014360105.1 Clostridia bacterium | reverse complement strand
GGCCTGGCCCAGGCCGACCTCACCGTGCAGGTGCCGGAAACAATGGCCGGGGTCGATCAAGTAAGCGCCGTCCTCCCGGCGGAGGCCGCGAAAGAGGCGGCGGAGGCGAAGCTGGCCCTCGTCCTGAAGCGCGATGACGTGGCCCTGAAGATCCCGCCCCGGTCCCTAAAAGCGCTAATCGAAGCCGGGCCGGAGGTGGCGCAGGTGGAGGTCTCGGCAGGGAGGGTCGAGGCGGAGAAGGTGGAACTCTTTGACGCCGCCCGTCTGGTCACTCCGAAGGCCTTCGACCTTGAGGCCTGCGGGCTCACTCCCGACGGCCGCCGGGAGAAACCCGAAACCTTCCCCGAGGACCTGGTTATTACCTTTGCCCTGGAAGGAGTGGACCTGGAGGGCCTCGACCCCAGCAGGCTCGCGGTTTACCGCCAGCGCGGGGAGGGCGATTGGGAGTTCGTGGGCGGGCATCTGGATCCCGACACCAGGTCGTTCGTCTGCCCAAGCCCGCGGCTCAGCCTCTTCGCTCTGGCCGAGTTTACGGGAACCTTCCGGGATGTCGAAGGGCACCGGGCGCGGGAAGCCATCGAACTTCTGGCCCGGCGGCTGGTGGTCAGGGGAGTGGCCGCCGATCGTTTCGCCCCAGAAGAGACGGTAACCAGGGCGCAGTTCGCCGCCTTCCTGGTGAGGGCCCTGGGCATGGAGGAGAGGCCAGCCGTCCGGCCCGTATTTCAGGACCTTCCCGACGGCCACTGGGCCCGGGGACCGGTGGAGGCGGCCTACCGGGCCGGTCTGGTCCTGGGTAGTGGCGGGGGAAGGTTTGAACCCGAAAGGCCCATCACCCGGGAGGAGGTGGCGGCACTGCTGGCCCGAGTCCTCAACCAATACGGTCTTGCGAGCCCGGCGCATACTCCTTCCGCGGCCCAGGTTCTGGGCGGCTACCATGATTGGGAGGCGGTTTCTCCCTGGGCCAGAGAGGCCGTCGCGGCGGGCGTAAAAAGCGGGCTCCTCAAGGGCCGCTCCGCGACGGAACTTGCACCTCGGGGGCCGAGCACCCGGGCGGAGGCAGCGGTACTGATCGCCGACTTGCTCCGGTTCCTGGGCCGGATCTAGCGTGGGAGAACAGCCTGGGGAGCGGGCCGGGCCTTCCCGGCCGGCTCCCCAGGACCCCGACAGAGGGTGACGTGAGTGAAAAGGTCGGGCAGGATGCTGCTGGGGGCGGCGCTGCTGGCTTTACTCGCGCTGACCGCAATCTGCCTGTGGCACGCGGCCGGCCCTTCCCTACCCGGTTCGCCGGTCCCATCCGGCAGGCCGGCGCAAAACCCTGCACCCAAGTCGGCCGGGCAGCCCCAGCAGCCAGGAGTCCGGGGTGAGCCTTCCAAGGAATCTCCTGCGTTTTCCACCTCCCGGCCGGGCGAGATTGGGGCGGCCGCGAACCGCAAGCCCCCGGCTCCCGAGCAGAAGGCGGGGACCGCCGGTACGATCCCCGGCGGCTCCGGGGGGCAGGCGGCGCCCGGATCTGCGCCGCCAGATATGTCCGGGATCGACGAAGCCGGCGTCCGCGGTCCGGCTCAAGAGTGCGGCCCGCCCAGGGGCGTGGTAGTGGCCGTGGCGGTGGTCGGAAAGGACGGCGAGCTGCTGTTCGGGCCGGGCGAGGTAAGAATCGCTCCCGAGAATCCCTGGGGGGTCACGGCCCTCGGCGCCCTGGAGGCCACGGGCCTGCCCTACGCCCTGTCAGCCCGCTTCCCGGACCTGGTGGAAGCGATTGCGGGACAGCCTAACCGCGGGGCCTCGGGCTGGATGTATCAGGTAAACGGCGAAGCCCCCATGGTGGCGGCCGGCAAGGCGCCGCTGCGGCCCGGCGACCGCGTAATCTGGTGGTACAGCCGGGACCTCGGCCAGCCCCCGCCAACCTGGGAGGATGTCCAAAGGCGCTGAAAGGGGGTCCTGGTTGGTGACGAGGATAACCGGCTGCCTGCTGCTCCTGGCCCTGTGCACCGCGGTAGTCTTCCCTTTTTCCGCCGCCCAGGCGGCCTCGGGATTAGACGAAGCCGCGGAACAGGCCAGGACCTACCTTCTGGAACTCGAGAGGAAACAGGGAACGCTCTCCCCCTGGAGCTACGTGGCGCTGGCCGCTTCCGGGGAGCCCCTTAACGCTACCAGGGTAAGCCGGGCAGTGGAAAGGCTGGAAAGCGAGGAGACCACTGCCTGCTGCCTCTTAATCCTTACCCTTCTGGCCTCGGGGCAGGACCCTTACAACTTCAGGGGGAGGAACCTGGTGGCCCGGCTGCAGGCCGCCCAGCTTCCCGGCGGCAAGTTCTCCGACCACCTCCAGGAAGGCGGGGAAAGGCTCGTCAACGCACACGTTTGGGCGGTGCTGGCCCTTAAGGCCGCCGCCGCGCCCATACCCGATCCCGAGGCGGCGCGGCGCTGGCTGGCCGGCCAGCAGCACGAAGACGGGTCCTTCTATTGGGATGCCCGAGAGCGAAAGACCTCCGATGTAGATACCACCGGGATGGCCCTCATGGCCCTGGCCGCCCTGGGAGAGACTCCGGATAGCCCGGTGGTCCAGAAGGCGGTCCGCTACCTTAAGAGCGTGCAGCTCTCCGGCGGCGGCTTTGAGTCCTGGGGGGCGGAGAACGCCGAATCCTGCAGCGCCGCCATCCTGGGTCTGGTCGCGG
>JACIYD010000317.1 GCA_014360105.1 Clostridia bacterium | reverse complement strand
GGTGGCTGTGGACGCCGCCGTCCGAAACCAGCCCCATCAGGTGCAGCGCCCCGTTAGTCTTAGCCTTCTCCACCGCCTCCAAGAGGACCTGGTTGGCAAAGAAGGACCCGTCGGCGATGGCGCGGCTGATGCGCGTCAACTCCTGGTAGACGATGCGCCCCGCGCCGAGGTTCAGGTGACCTACTTCGGAGTTGCCCATCTGTCCCGCGGGCAGCCCCACCGCTTCACCTGCCGCCTCAAGGCGGGTGGTGGGGTAGGTCTGGCAAAGGCGGCGGTAAACAGGCAGGTCAGCCTGCGCTACGGCGTTGCCTTCATCCGCCTCGCGCAAGCCCCACCCGTCCAGCACGATCAGTAGTACCGGCCTTGGTACCCGCCCTTCCATCGGCTTACCTCTTTCTCTTTGCAGAACTCGGAGCCCTCGCGCCGCGGCCTACCGCCGGGGGCTCCTAGAAATTGACGATCGCCGCAAAGGAAGCGGCGTCGAGACTGGCGCCGCCCACCAGCGCGCCGTCGATGTCGGCTTGTGCCATGAGCGCTCCGATGTTCTCCGGCTTCACACTCCCGCCGTAAAGAATGGGAACCTGCTGTGCCAGCGCCGTGCCGTAATCCCTGGCCAACAAGCTCCGCAAGAAAGCAATGACCTCCTGGGCGTCGCTGGCCGAAGCGGTGCGACCGGTGCCGATCGCCCAAACGGGCTCGTAGGCGATGACCAGCGGCTCCAGGTCCCCGGCGGCCAGCCCCGCCAGGGCGCTCTTGAGCTGAATGGCGCAGACAGCCTCCGTGATGCCCAATTCCCGCTGGGCGAGGGTTTCGCCCACGCAGAGAATGGGACGCAGCCCGGCCGCGAGGGCCGCCTTAAGCTTGCGGTTTACCAGCCAGTCGTCCTCGCCGCAGTACTGCCGCCGTTCCGAGTGCCCTACAATGACATAGCGGCACCCCACGGCCACCAGCATCGGTGCCGAAACTTCGCCGGTAAAAGCCCCTTCCCGCTCCCAGTGGAGGTTTTGCGCCCCCACGGCGACCCGCGTTCCCCGGCAGGCAGCCACCACTGCCGCCAGGGCCGGAAAGGGCGGACAACGGACCACCTCGCGGTCACCGGCTGGCGCTACCTGCGGCAGCAGCGCTCGCACCAGCTCTTCCGCCTCGAGCGGCGTCTTATGCATCTTCCAATTTCCAGCAATGATGGGCGTTCGCTCCGCACTCCCCGCCACGTTTCTTCCTCCGCTCTTATCCCCGCATTTTAAGCGTCGAGCAAGGCCGCCACGCCGGGCAGGGTTCTCCCTTCGAGGAACTCCAGCGAGGCACCGCCTCCGGTGGAGAGGTGGCTGATGCGCTCGGCCAGGCCCATCTGCTCCACCGCCGCTACCGAATCGCCCCCGCCGACTACGGTGAGGCCGGGACAGGCGGCCACCGCCTCGGCGATGCGTCTTGTGCCGGCGGCAAACGGCTCTATTTCAAAAATGCCCATCGGCCCGTTCCAGACCACGGTACGCGCCCCGGCGATGACGGCGGCGTATTTCGCCGCGGTAGCCGGGCCGATATCGCAGACCATCGCTTCGGCCGGAATCTCATCTACCCCCACCGTTTGGCGCGGCGCTTCCGCTGTCGCCTCCTTTGCAACCACTACGTCTTCCGGGACCAGAAGCGCCATACCCCGCGCGGCGGCCGCCGCCAAAAGTTCCCCCGCGAGACCGATCTTGTCTTCTTCCAACAATGAACGCCCGACCGCATAGCCCTTCGCCGCCAGGAAGGTATTGCCCATCCCGCCGCCGATAAGGAGGCTGTCCACCCGGCCGAGCAGATTCTGGATCACGCCGATCTTGTCCGAAACCTTCGCCCCGCCGAGCACCGCCACCAGCGGTCGCTCCGGGCTTTCCAGCACCCGTCTGAGGAAGGTGATCTCCTTTTCCATGAGGAAGCCGGCCACGGCCGGCAGATAGGCCGCCACGCCGGCGGTAGACGCATGTGCCCGGTGGGCCGTACCAAAGGCATCGTTCACGTATACCTCGGCCAGGGCGGCAAGCCGGCGGGCAAAATCGGGGTCGTTTTTCTCTTCCTCGGGGTAAAAGCGCACGTTCTCCAACAGCAGGACCTGCCCCGGGGCCAGGGCTGCCGCCGCCTGCTCCGCCTCAGGCCCGATACACGTATCAACCTTCGTTACCTTTTCGCCGAGAAGCTTGCCCAGCCGCCGCGCTACGGGGTCCAGGCGCAATTCCTCCTTGACCTTTCCCTTGGGCCGGCCGAGGTGCGAAACAAGGATAATCCGCGCCCCCTGCTCCTTCAGATAGGCCAGCGTCGGCAGAACGGCGCGGATGCGCGTATCGTCGGCCACCTCACTTGCCGCGGTAAGCGGTACGTTAAAATCCACCCGGACAAGGACGCGCTTACCGCGCAGGTCGATGTCGCGCACGGTTTTCTTGACCAATGGACTTCACCCCCGCCGGCGGCCCTGTAGTGGCCAACATAAGCTACAACCCCTTGGCCGCCATAAGCGCGACCAAGTCCACCACGCGGTTGGAATAGCCCCACTCGTTGTCGTACCAGGCAACGACCTTGATGAGGTTCCCTTCCATCACCATGGTGGAAAGACCGTCCACGATGGCCGAATGAGGGTCGCCGTTGAAATCGGCCGAGACCAGTGGCTCTTCCGTATAATCCAGGACCCCTTTCAGCTCACC
>JACIYD010000316.1 GCA_014360105.1 Clostridia bacterium | reverse complement strand
TTTAGGGACCGCTAACATTCTCCCTGCTCAGAGCAGGGAAGGACCTAATTAATAGCCTTACCACTCGTTGGCATGGGGGCCACGGAGGCCACGACCCCGGCCGGAGCCGGGCGGGACCGTGGCCTTTTTGCGTTTCCGGGGAGAAGCAATATATACCCAAGTCTTGTCACGTTGTGGGTTGGCCTTTAGGGGCCGGCCTAGGAAGAACTGAGGGAGGTATCTACATTGCCAAAAATCCTTGTGTGTGGCCGGGGCGGCAGCGGGAAGTCTACGCTCGTGGCTCTGCTGGCCGGGTGGCTTGGGGAAAAAGGGAAGGTGCTGGTTGTGGATGCAGACGAATCCAACCTTGGACTGAGCACAATGCTGGGGCTAGCTCCGCCGCAAAGCACCCTCATGGACTACTTGGGCGGCAAGCTAGCCGTACGAGAAAGGCTCATGGCCGCCATCCAAGGCCAGAAAAGCGAGGATGTCCGCCTCTTCGGTGGAGGGATCACCTTGGACACCGTGCCGCCGGAATGTGTGTCTTGGAATGGCCCTGTGGGCTTGCTTCAGGTCGGAAAAATCGAGCACAGCATGGAAGGTTGCGCTTGCCCCATGGGAGTGGTGGTACGGGACTTCCTGAACCGTCTAGTGGTGGGACACGCAGAGTGGGTGCTGGTTGACACCGAGGCCGGGGTGGAGCACTTCGGCCGCGGAGTCCCAGAGGGCGTCGATAAGGTGATGATGGTAGTAGATCCTTCTCGTGACGCCGTAGTTCTAGCCGAAAAAGCAGCGAAACTGGCTCGGGAGGCAAAGAAAGATTTCAGCACCGTCCTAAACAAAGTAAACGGCGAGACAGCGCCGGTTCTAAGGGAAATGGTGGAGTCTAAGGGTATTGAGGTGGAGGGCCTGCTCCCTTATTCGCCAGCTCTCGCCCAGGCAGGCCTTTATGGCTCTCCGCTAAGCGCAGCTTCTCTCCGCACAGAACTAGAGCAACTAAAGGTCCGACTTGGAGGGATCCTGGCGGCAAAATAGCGCCCGCAGAGGCGCTTACGGCCGTGACCCTATTCGCCAAGGTCCAAACTATTTGAGGCGCATCCGGTAGGCCAAGTGGGAGGCATTGTCTGTGATTGATGAAAGCTTGTGGGACTTCGAGCCATCGGTGAACGGGAAGTCGTTGGTAGAGATGCTCAGAGCGTATCAAGAGCCCTTACTGCTGTATCAGGCCCTCAAAGCAGGGGTGTTTGAAGCGCTGGATGATAGCCCCAAAAGCGCCGAGGCGTTGGCTCAAAAAATCGAAGCTGTTCCTTCCCGCCTTGCGTTACTACTAGATGCATTAGTAGCCCTGGGATTGCTTGAGAAAAGAGGGGATAGCTACGCGAATTCTCAAGTCGCCCGAGTGTTCCTTTCTTCTCAAAGCAGATTCTACCTCGGCGATCTGATCGAACTCCAACTCTCCCCCCAGCGGCTCGATCGCTGGCAGAAGGTAAGCGATTGGCTAAAAGGAGAGGAAGTAGGGCGTTGGAACCCCCAGGAGGCCTTTAATCCCTCTTTTGTCCGGGCCATGGCCCAGGCCACCCTTGGCTATAAGGGCTTTGAAGAAACCATACGGGCCGTTGCTGATCACCCCTCCTTCCGGTCGGCACGGCGGCTCCTGGATCTCGGCGGTGGACATGGCCTTTACGCTATCGCCCTAAAGCGGCTCCGGCCAGAACTGGAGGTAACCATCTTTGATCTTCCCCAGGTAGAGCCAGTAGCTCTAGAGTACGCTCGGCTATACGGGGTCGAAGTTTTCTTTGTCGGAGACGACTTTCACCAGAGCGAACTGCCTCCGCAGCAAGACATAGTCTTGGCATTTGACATCTTTTATCCCTCGCAGGTAGAAACGGTCTTGGCAAAAGTCTACCAGTCACTCAACCCGGGAGGCTACCTTTTTGCCAAGCACTATCTCCTCGACTCCACCCGGACGACGCCCAAGCAGGCAGCCCTCTTTGCCCTGCAGTCAAAACTTACTAACCCGGGCTCCCGAGTTTACACTCTACACGAAATAGAAGAGATGCTGCTCAACACAGGTTTCCAGCTTGAGGCTGCCATTCCGGCAGGAGATTCGACTTCTACTCTACTGGTAGCTAAGAAACCAGGAGGTACTGGAGTGTGAGAGGGTGATGAGCAATGCGGTGAGGAAAACAGCTTGACTTACAAAGGAGACGGCTGATCCAACCGTGCGCCCACAGCAGATCGAAGCAGGGAGGGAAAGTCGATGAAGAAGTCTTTGACCTGGTTGCTCTCTTGCTTGATGATCGTGGCCTTGTTAGCGGGCTGCGCAAGCCAGACAGCGAGTCAAGGGACAGGGGCCGGCTCATCACCGGTCTTAAAGGTGGCGATAGCCTCCGACGTAAACACCTGGGATATTTCCCAGTTTCCGGATGGAGATGCCAGGTTTGTTTGGGCACAGATTTACGAAACCCTGGTGCGGCTGGACGAAGACCTCAACCTGGTCCCCGGTTTGGCGGAGTCGTGGGAGGCCCAAGATAACGGCAAGGTCTGGGTATTTCACCTCAGAAAGGGTGTGAAGTTCCACGACGGGACCCCGCTTACGGCCGAGGCTGTCAAGTACTCGTACAGCGATAGGGCATACGTTATTCAGGCTAAGACCTTGCAGTTCGAGGGCATAGAGGTTGTAGACGACTATACGGTGAAGTTCACC
>JACIYD010000315.1 GCA_014360105.1 Clostridia bacterium | reverse complement strand
GATTTCCTTAGCTGTGGCCATAGGGGTGCTGCTGCTGGCGTTCGTACTCCCGGAGATAATGCTGCAGAAGCAGGAGAATCGTCTGGACTGCCTGTACCCGGAATTGATACGTTTCAGCGAGCCTAATACTGTGGCGCTTGGCGGGGAAAGCTACGGCGTGCGCTGGCTCGGCCGGCAGAAGCGGTACTACCTCCTCCGGTTGGTAGGCGACAAACCCTGCGCGGCCGGAACCCTCACCCTGGATTTTGATGCCTGGGGAGGAGAGCAGAGTAAGGGCCACTATACTTTCTGTGTCTTAGATCCCGATGAACCGCTTATTAGGCGCTATCCGGGTATATCTACGGGCCTTCCGGAAGGAGCCAAAGTGTACCTGGCGCCTTACGCGGTGCCCAGATTGGAGTTCTATCATCCGGCAGTGAATTACGAGAAGATCAGGAGAGAATTCGGGGTGCTGGAAACGATCCCTCGAGATAATCTAGTAGAAATGGCCCTTTCCTTCAGCCGGCCTCTGACCCTCGACGAAATGAGGGCCCTACTGCCCAAGGAGCTGAAGCCGATGTGGGGAGCAGTGTGCGCTTTCGAAGACCAGGCGTACAGGAAGAATCCCTACTTGGCCCGGCGACTGGTCGGTAACCCCTATCTAGAGAGCCCGGAGGGCGAAAAAGAGTTCATAACGGCGCTGGAAGCGCTCAGCCGGATTCCGAGTTATCACTCCGACAACCTCAAGCGAACCGTCGTCTTCCTCCGGGAGCACGGCGTGCGCTACTACGGCGTGGTGGCCGTGGGTGACCCGGCGACCCTACAGGAACTGTCCCGTAACGAGTCCATAACCGGCGCGGTGCTGGGGATCGTTACCCCTCCGTATTGAGGGGCACCGCCTAGGCGGGTAGTACCGGCAAGCGGCCGCCGGATTTGGCTGGCAGCAACGAGGTGCTGAGAGCGGAGGTAGAGAGGGGCGCGGCGGCCTTCAGAGTTAACAAAGCGCGGGTGTCCAGGACTAAATCTTCGGCGCGAAGAGCCGAAGGGGGCACAGATGGGGACGGTTCGCTAGAACAGCCAGGAGGCCAAGGCTATGGCTACCCCCGCTACGGCCACGATGGTTCCGATTATCCAGCGGGTGGTGTTGTGCAGCTCCTGGTGGAGGTCCTCAATCTTGGCATTTACTCCCCGGTGTAGGCCCTCAATCTTGGCATCCATTTCCCGGTGTAGGCCCTCTATCTTGGCATCCATTTCCCGGTGGAAACCCTCTATCTTGGCATCTAATTCTCGGCGTAAGCCCTCAAGTTTGCTGTCGAGCTTTTCGTCAAGCTTGCCCAGCTTGTCTTCCAGCTTGCCCAATTGCTGCATGATCATGTTGAACGGGTCGAAGGAGGTGCGGAAGGTGAAGCTCTGCTCCTCGCTCCCGGCTGCGACCTGCTTTCTGGTTTCTTCCTCAGGCAAGGCCACTCCCCTCCCCCTCCTCGCCCATATTCTACCACGTTAGTAGAAAGCGTGGCAATGCCTACGTCTTCCCCGGCGGCAGTTCGGCAGGCCGTCGCCGCGAGAAGCAGGGCCAGGGCGGCCAGGACCGCCAAGACCTTTTCGGGGCTATTCGTCGTCCTGGCTAGAGGGAACATAAGAACCGCTCCTTAATCCTGATAGAACCGGCCGGCGCCGGCGCAGCTCGGATGGCATTGGCGCGCCTTAGCCGCTCACCGGCTCCACGGCGTAGAGGCCGTAGAATAGGCCCTCCCTTACGAAGGTGTACCTAACCACCTCCACCACCGGCCCTCTTCGGCCGGGGATAGGCTGGCGGGGCTGCATATACTGGCGTACCGTGAGCACCAGGCGGCCGTCGCCGCGTTCTTCCCGCCGCAGCACCTCGTACCGGCCGGTCCAAACCAACTCCCTCTCCCCTCGGCCGGGTGTGGGTACGGCCGCCAGGGTGCGGGCCGCCACGTAGGGCCGGGCCTGCCACGGCTCTATGGCCAGGTATTTCTGCACGATTTCTTCCGGGGTCCAGGGGGACCACCGGCAACCCCAGTTCCAGCCGGTACAGGCCGCTGTTAAAGCCGCTGACGTAAAGGGCGTTCTGGCCCGCGGCGTAGGTGAGGTTCATCCCGTCATCCAGGCCCCAGGACAGGGCCTCGGTCACCATGGCTTCCAGTTGCCGCCGGCGCTCGGCAAAGCCTTGGGGCAGGGGAGCCAGGGTCCAGCGGCGGTAATAGTAGGTGCGGTCGCCCTGAAGCAGCAGGCGCGCCTCGCCCCCCACGGTTACGGGCACAAAGAGCCAGGGTTCGTCCGGGACACCCGACCAGGCCACCTCCTCCCAGGTGGCCCCGCCGTCGGAGGACCGCTTGAGCCGGTAACCGGTCTTCAGGTACCGGTCCCCGAACTTCTCCAGCCGCCACTCCGTCCGGTAGACCACCCCCGGTGCCGAGCTTTCCCGGATCAGGATGCCGCCGAAACCCAGGCGCTGCCAGTTGATCCCGCCGTCACCCGAGCGGTAAACCCGGGGCTCCCACGCATTATCCGCCTCCGGGTTGGCCTCCATGGCCTGTATCATCACCGCGCCGGCGCAACCCCGGACCGGCAGGAGGTCGATCACCCCGCCTCCCTGCCAGACCCGCTGCCAGGTGCGGCCGCCGTCGTCACTGCGCAAAACGTAGCCCCTGTCCACGCCATCCGCCAGGCCGGCCCAGGCCCTGCC
>JACIYD010000314.1 GCA_014360105.1 Clostridia bacterium | reverse complement strand
TCGGGCACAGGCCGGGGTTAGCGGCGGCAGCAATGGAGGGCGTCCTTCAGTGTCGTCACCACGTAGTCTATCTGCTCCTCCGTGATGGAGTTGAAGAAAGGCAGGCCAATGCTCCGGCGGCAAACATCCTCGGCCACAGGAAAGTCCCCTTCACTGTAGCCGAACTGCTCCCGGTAGAAGGGCTGAAGGTGGAAAGTACCGCCCAGGGCCTTTGGAAGCTAAAGTAAATGGTAACGGTGAAGGTTTCTACCAAAGGCCAACTTGTCATTCCGGCGCCCCTTCGAAGGAAGTGCGGCCTCAGAGCCCCCGGCCGGGCGCTAATCATGGAGCGAAAAGGCGAGTTGGTGGTGCTGCCGCTCCCAGACGATCCCGTGGCGGGGGCCAGAGGCATGCTTAAGCCGCAGCGAAACCTGGCAGCCGAGCATGCCGCCTACAAGGAGGAGCGCCGTCTGGAGGCAAAACATGAGAAGAACCTCCCGACGTGGCCGCCAACGTAGACGGGGGAATGACGCCGAGAACTGCTGCGCCAGATGGGGGGCGGTTTGATAGCAAAGGGTCACGGTTCGGGCAGAGTCTCGACCGGCAGCCGGGAGAAGTGCTTGCGGTCAAAGGTGAAGACCCGCGGCAACCCCCGGGCCAGAGCGTGCCTCGCGAGATAGGCATCGATGAAGTCAACGTTTTGCTCGGCGTAGTCCTCTAGAGCGGCCAGCACCACCGACCGCTCCTCTGGTTCCACGCCCTCCGCAGCCAGGAACGCGGATAGCACCTCTCTAATACGGCTCTTGGGCAGGTCGTAAAAGGACTCCAGCGTCCACACCAGTTCGGCAACGGCGCCGCACCCACGCTTCGCGCACCCCGGCTTCTTCTTCTTCAACTCCGGGGAAACGTCCTTCCCTTCGCAGGGCACCCCCCAGGTCGCCAAGGCGCGCGCGCTTGCGCACCTCCACGGTTATACGCCCCTCGTCCGTTACTGTGAAAAGCAGATCGTCGCCGACTTCTGCCCCTACTGCCTTTCTAACGCTGAGAGGCACCTGTACCTGCCCCTTCCCGGTGATACGCGCCAGGTCTGGAGAAAGGGCAGATCAGGGCCACGCGGGAGGGCATCCTTGACGTGCTGGCCGAGCGCTTCGGGGTAGTCAGGCAGGGGATTGCCGCAAAGCTGGCGGCCGTCTCTTCGGTGTAGAAGCCCGCCACGGTCCCCGCCGGCAACAACTCCAGCAGGCGCCGAATGACCGTCGTCTTGCCGCTGCCGGGCGGGCCGGTTAGGAGGATGGTTTTCGTGGCGCCCACTCTGCCGCGCCCTCCATCCAAGTGCCCAGAGGTGCCGGGCCGGATTGCCCCGCTTACCCCCTTCGCCACCGCTAGTTCCTCACGATATGCGCCTCCATCTCCTGCGGGCCAACCTCAAGGCCCCGTACGAGTTGTACGGGGCGAACAGGCGGAATCTCTTCCAAGTCGATCTCCAACCTGCGCACCAACGAGATGCGTTTCCCCTCCCGGCCCGTGGGCGAGCGGAATTATCTTTCCCCCGGACGAAAAATGGATACCAGAACCGGGCGGTAGCCAGCCGCTCCCGCGCCCAGGGCGTCGCCTCCCACGCCGCGGCCGACTGTGCCTCACGTTAGGGCAGTAGCTCCAGGGCTTCGGCAAAGGTAGGCTTATAAAGAGAGAAGTGTTTGCGGTCGTAGGTAAACACCCGCCGCAGCCGATGTCGTTCGCAAAGAGCAAAGCAAGTGGCGTCCACGAATCCGAAGCCTGCGTCCCGGTACTTCCTTTGGATGTCGAGCGCCAGCAGCAGGTCCTCCCTTTCCAAAGGCAGCACTTCGAAGACCCCTTCGCCAACCGCCGCCCACAGCCGGTCGGCATAGTAGATGCCCAGCCTGGCCTCCAACAACAGGTAGGCCTCGGTCAATACTGGTAGGGTGATCCCGAAAACCTCCCGCCCGGCGGTGCGACGGTAAAACTCGGCCGCCTGAGCGTGGTTTACATCGTTTCGGTCCACCAGGGCGTAAAGGGCGCCGGTGTCCACCAGTATCACCGCAGCGCCTCCTTGAGAACCTCCTCAGCCTCCTCGGAGGTGCGGCCGTCCTTCGGGCCCTCGGCAATGCCCACAATAGAAAGGTAATCAACGCCGGCCTTTTCCTCAAGGTAGGTCCGCAGCGCCTCCCGTATGACTTCCGACATCCTCTTGCCGGACCGGGCCGCCACTTTTTTCAGCAAGTGATACTGCTCGTCCTCAAGGTAGACCATCGACTTCTTCACTTCAGAACACCTCTGCGGCCCAGTATAACGACATATACGCTATATGTCAAGGCGCCCGAACTTTGCCCGCATGTCCCGACCCATGCTGGATGAACTACGCCGTTCCTCCCGCACGTAAGCGATGGGATCCACGCCCTGCCACAGGTCGCGATGCAGGCCCATGAGCCGGGCGGCGCAACTCTTAGGCGACCCTTACTCTTGCCGCATCCATGCCTAGAGGCGGGCCAGGGGCCCAGCCCCGCCTCCAGGCCGTTGAACCCGGCCAGCATGTTCACCGCGTTGGCCGCGCCCGTCACCCCAGAAACCGAACCGTCATTGGATCGCTCTAATCCGTTCCTCACCTAAGAGCTGTGCGGCATATCGCAGGGCAGCGAGGATCTGCTCCCTGGCCAAATCGTACTCCTGCATCACTTCTTCGTAGGTTGCTCCGCCCGCCAGCCTGCACAGAA
>JACIYD010000313.1 GCA_014360105.1 Clostridia bacterium | reverse complement strand
CCTTGCCCGTCGGCCGCCTGTTCGACCGAAAGGGCCTGCCGACCTTAACGTTGCTGCCCCTGTTTACCCTGCCCATCCCCTTCTTGGTTTTCTCTTACGATTACCGGTTGGCTCTGGCGGGAGTGATCTTCTGGGGGGCAGCAATGGGCATGCAGGAGACCGTCATGCGGGCAGCTCTGGCGGAAATCGTTCCGGCAAAGCGGCGCGGTCTGGCCTACGGCATTTTCAACACAGCCTACGGCCTCGCGTGGTTTGTGGGGAGCACGGCCATGGGGATCCTCTACGGTCTGGCCGTGCCCTACGTAATCGTGCTGGCGGTGGCATTGGAACTGCTTTCCCTGCCCTTGCTTTCTTTGCTAAATCATCCAAAACGGGGGTTGCGGTTTTAGCGGCTGCTTGTGATCACTCCGTTTCTCCCAGCTCCACCCAACCGGCAACCAGCACCGGGCGCTTTTCCCTTTTTGCCTTGGTCGAGGCCAAACTGGCCAGGTTAATCAGATCACGAACGCTACAATGGCTGTTAGCCTCTCCGCGAACCTGTGACCGCCGCCCACCGGCCACACCTGCCGACGCCGTAACTTTTATTTCGTACGGCCATCTGGCACCGGCGAGCGCCCTCAGCATCCGCCAGGAAAGCTCTCGTGCCTCTGCCAGAGGCCTGGTGGTCACCACGGCAAACTCATCTCCTGCGTAGCGGCAGAGGTAGTCGACCCCTTCCTCGACGGCCGACTGAAAAATCCGCGCCACCCGGTACAAGATCTCGTCTCCCACAACATGGCCGAATTTTTTATTTATCTCCCCGAAACCGTCCAGGTCAAGAAAAACAACCGCTATTTCCTGCCCGTTCTGCAAGAGTTCCGCTGCCTTGTACTGTAAGAACTCGGCCCGGTTCAATCCTGTGAGGGCGTCCACGTGCTTCCCAATCTCGGCGTAGAGCTGGGACTTAGTGATAACTCCTACCGCACGACCGCCCTCCACCACGACCAAGCGTTCGATGCCGTGCTGCTCCATTACCTCCTTTGCTTCCCAAAAGGAGCAGTCCGGGGAAATGGTGACCACTTCCCTGGTCATGGCATCGGCTACCAGGCGGTTGGGGTGGAACTGCCGTACATCTCTGGAGGTTATAATGCCGACAAGCCTTCCCCCCTCCACCACCGGGAGACCGCCGACCTTGACCCGGTTCATTATCTCTGCCGCCCGTTCCACGCTTTCGGAGGGATCAATGGTGATCGGGTCTTTGGTCATAATGTCGCCCACGCTGAACACTTATAAATCCACCGCCCGGTTGACCTGAACTACAATGTTTACCTGGGCCTTAACCACGGTCGTGTCCGTGGCAACCCGCGAACCCTCCTCCAGAAGGATCGGCAACACCTTGTCTTCCGGCAAAAACTTTAACAGTGACTTTTTCAAGACCACTGCCTCAAAAACGTCGTGCGCAACCGGTACAATGGCGTACTGCTCCGGGGACAGAGCGTCCACCATCCGCCTCACCGCCTCCGGACCAATGGGCGCCCTTTTCCCCACCAGCAGCACATCCTGCATGGGTGGAATTTCGAAATCGGATAGACGGATGGTCACTTCGGCTTTGCGAACCGGCTCGGAAGGGCGGGAAGAGATAGAAGATCCCTTCGAGGACACGAGCTTTCACCCTCTTCCTGGACAATAAGATGATACTGCGCCACTTTAAGTTTTGTCCATACAGTATATTAAACATTAAGCGCATAAAACCCTGGGGGGTGCGGGAAGCTATGGGGGAAAATCCCTCCAGAAAATGTGAGGCTGGCCATGTTTTGGCGGAAGTTAAGGCGCCCGACAGGCTCGGCGCGCCGCGGTCCGGGCCGGCGGGAAACTGCAGCCGGCCGCCGGCGCATCCCGCTTTCCGGCAATCTGGACAGAAACCGCGCCCTGATCGTCCGCACCTTTGGCGCAAGCGCCGATCTCGTTGTGCGTGAGGTGGTCATCAGACCGGAAGGGCGGCAGGCACTGGTGGTCTACCTCGACGGCCTGGCCGACGAAAAGCTGATTGCCGACGACGTGGTCCGCCCGCTTCTCGCCGCGCCCGCCGGTGACGGGCAGCGGCGGGACATAGGCGCGCAGGCTTACCAGACCCTCAAGCGGCGCCTGGCGGTGGGCAGCGTCGAAGAGGTCGCCGAACTGGGAGATCTCGCCCGGCACCTGGCGAGCGGTGACTGCATCGTCATGGTGGGCGGGATCGCCAGAGCTCTGGCCTGCAAGACGAGGGCGTGGCCCGAACGTACAGTGGAAGAGCCCACGGCCGAAGCCGCGGTGAGGGGGGCGCGGGACGGCTTTACCGAGGTACTGCGGACCAACACGGCCCTGCTGCGGCACCGCGTGCGTGATCCCCGGCTGCGGGTAGAAGAGAGGCAGATCGGGCGCCTTACCGAAACGTCGGTGGCCCTGGTCTACATAGAGGGCCTTGCCCGGGAAGAGGTAGTGGCCGAGGCACGCGCGAGGCTTGCGCGCATCGACGTGGACGGCGTACTGGAGAGCGGCTACCTGGAGGAGTACGTGGAGGACGCCCCCTATTCCCCCTTTCCCCAAATGCTGCGGACCGAGAGGCCGGACCGGGTGGCGGCCGCCCTGCTGGAAGGGCAGATTGCCATCCTGACCGACGGCACCCCTTTCGCCCTGCTCGCCCCGGTAACCTTCATCCATTTCCTGACTTCGGTTGAGGACTACTATGAACGCTATTTTATGGGTT
>JACIYD010000312.1 GCA_014360105.1 Clostridia bacterium | reverse complement strand
TATTGCCTTCTCAAAGAGGCTAACCGCTTCCTCAAACTTATTCTGGGCCATTAGCCCGTAGCCGGCAATGATTTTCTGGGTGGCCTCTTGCGTCCTAATGTTCATCTCACGTATCTCTTCTTGCAGCTTAGAAACGACGCCCTGGAGTTTCCTTTCCACTATTCTCTCTGCATGATTAAGGTTGTACCAGCCATATATCGCAAAGCCAATACCGGCGAGCGTAGCGCACGCGCTTACTATGGCAAGCAGGTAGGGTAGGGTTTCAATATTGATAGCCATTTCACCCTACACCTCCTTGCTTCAAGTTAATTTAGTTTTCGCCGCGAAAACAATAATTCCTCCCGTAGCCAAGGAGTACAGGCAAAAGATCAACCTATCTATCGGGCCTTATCTTCCTCATCCTCCGCCTTCGGCACCAGCACCGCCAGCGGCGAACACCGGGCGTGCCGCTCCTTCAGGTCTTCCTGGATCAGCTTGGCATACCTCTGCACCATGCGCGGCGAAGTCCAGCCCATGATCTGCTGCAGGTCTACCTGCTGGCCGCCCGCCCGCAGGTACAGGGTGGCGTAGGCGTGCCGCAGGCCGTAAGGCCGGATGACGAGGCAAGCATTTCCCGGTACTTTTTCACCCGCTGCTGCCAGGCGTGGACGTTCATCTTCGTGCCCGTGTGCAGCAACGCCCCAATGGAGTGCCCCTTCTGTTTACGGCCGGGCCAAAGGCGGGCCCTCGCACCGCCACACTTTTGTACTCCGGGCGTTGCTGCGGCGTGCTAGTACAGACAGGTGATTGGTCACCCTGGAGCTTAAGCGGGCAGGCTACCCGACTTTTCACGGCCGGCATTTCGTGGTAAAGTTTACTCGGTTGTTAAGGGAGGTGAAGCCGGTGGCCCATGAGTGGGAGAAGTTGATCGAAAGAGCGGCCGATCTAGTACGCCGCGGGCAAAGAGTTGTAGTTTTCACTGGCGCCGGGGTGAGCACGGAATCGGGGATCCCGGACTTTCGCAGTCCCGGGGGCATCTGGAGCAAGTACGACCCCGAAGAATTTACCTACCAGCGTTTCGTCAGTTCTGCCGAGGCCCGCAAGAAGCACTGGCAGATGCTGCGCGATACCTTTCTATCTTACCAGGCCGAGCCCAATGCCGCCCATTACGCCATCGCCGCGCTCGATCGCATGGGCAAGCTGGATTGTGTGATCACCCAAAACATCGACGGCCTGCACCAGCGGGCGGGGGTGCCGCCTGAAAAGGTCTTCGAGCTTCACGGTACCATGGACTGGGCCTATTGCCTGGCCTGTCGCCAACGTTACCCCATGGACGAAGTAAAGGGCTGGTTAGCCGCCGGTGTCGAGGTCCCGGAATGCGGTACCTGCGGCGGCACCCTCAAGCCTGCGGTGGTCTATTTCGGTGAAAGCCTGCCCTCGGCGGTGCTGGCCGAAGCAAAAGAGCGTTCCCAAAACTGTGACGTATTTATCGTTGTTGGCTCCAGTCTTGTGGTCTATCCGGCTGCATATCTGCCGGAAGAGGCACTCTGGTCCGGCGCCAAGCTGATTATCGTCAACCTTACCCGGACACACCTGGACGGTCGGGCAGAGGTCGTGCTCCAGGGCAAGGCTGGGGAGGTAATGACGGCACTGGTTGCCCGTCTTGGCTAACCCGGCACAAGGCCGGCCCTCCCGGGCGGCCGGCAGCATGGCTTGATCTGCCACCTGCCGGACCGATTGATACTTTCTGCCTGTGTAAGCTTGCAGGCCGAACCCGTCCCCGCTAGACGCGCCTTGGGATGCAGACGAGGTCGCCGATTTGCAGCCGCTCCGGATCGGGCAGGTAATTGGTCGGGTCCACCCCCGGGTTGGCAGCGATAATGGCCTCCAGCAGCGCACCGGGGTTACGCCCGTCTCCGGACTAATAGTACTTGCGTGCGTCAAGGAACTCGTGTACCAAGCGCAGGGTCTCGCCGAAGCGCTGGAAATGAACCACTTCCCTTTCGCGCAAGAAACGTAGTACGTCGATAACGTCCGGGTCGTCGGCGAGATTGATCAACCATTCGTAGGTGGAGCGTGCCTTTTGCTCCGCCGCCATATCTTCATGAAGATCGGTCACGGGGTCGCCTTTGGACTGGATGTAAGAAGCGGTCCAGGGCACGCCGTCGGCATTGACGAAGTAGAGCGCCCGGTCGTGATCGGCGTAGTAGCCGTCAAGGCCGACGCGCTTGATGTCCTCCAACTTGGCATCCTTAAGCAGGTTATAGACCAGCGCGGCGACGATCTCCATGTGGGCCAATTCCTCGGTACCGATATCGGTTAGGACGGCCTTAGCCTGGGGGATGGGCATGGTGTAACGCTGGGTGAGGTAACGCAGCGAAGCGGCTAGCTCGCCATCCGGCCCGCCGTTCTTCCGTTTTTGCTAAAACCTAGACCTCTGGTAATCGCCACTGCGGCCTTTGCGTTGGGCTTGGCGGTGGCCTACTGTTCCTCCCCCTTTTTTGGCTGATCTTCACCGTCGGCCTGGCGGGCTTAAGAGATAGCAAGTCCAAATGATATTTTACAACCGCAAGTGACATCAAAAGCTCGGCCGCAAATGCTTCGTGGTTAGGGCCATCAGAGTCCTGGCTGTTTTGGTCGGTTATAGGTACATGCACTCTCAGTCAGCGGGATGTCGTGCCGAAGTGGCCGCAGGCCTCGGCGGCACCTAAGGGGTCTAGTGGACGGCAGGCCTTTGTGGAGCGATGGCTTG
>JACIYD010000311.1 GCA_014360105.1 Clostridia bacterium | reverse complement strand
AAATCTGTCCAGAAAGTAGTACACCAACGCGGGTATATCCTCCTTACGCTCGCGCAGAGGGGGGACCCGGATCGGCACCACGCATAGTCGGTAGTAAAGGTCGGCGCGGAAGCTTCCGTCCTCGACCATTTTTTTAAGATCCCTGTTGGTGGCGGCGACGAATCTACAATTTACCTTTATAGGCGTGGTGCTGCCCAGGCGCATGAGCTGGCCCTCCTCAAGAACCCGTAGCAACTTGGCCTGAAGCCGTATGGGCATTTCACCAATCTCGTCCAAAAGTAAAGTTCCTTTATCCGCCAGTTCGATAATACCGGCCTTGCCCGTAGTACTGGCACCGCTAAAGGCGCCCTTGGCATAGCCGAACAGTTCGGATTCCAGTAAGGTCTCAGGAATGGCCGCACAATTGATCGCCCGAAAAGGTTCCGTGCGTCTTGGACTCAGCTCATGTGCCAATCTCGCCACCAATTCCTTACCTACACCGGATTCGCCGAGAATAAGTATTGGCGTGTCAGAAGAAGATACCTGTCGTACCAACTTAATAACTTCCGCCATGCATTCACTATGAAAAACAATCCGGGCAAAATGTTCGCTAGGTATCTCGATGCTCTCCACAGGCACAGTCCCATGGGGTGTCTTAGCAAGAGCCTGGCTTTGTGCCAGCCTTTCAAGTTTGGCGCGGAGTTGGTCCAACTCCGTAATATCCCTTGTGTTTGTCACAACACGTTCGATTGACCCGTTTTCACCGAACACGGGTGTGGCCGTGACTATACACCTTTTTCCGGTACGACTTGTCTGCAAGATGGTCACCCTTTTCTTTTCTTCTAGGACGCGCAAAGTTGCAGAGTCAGTTACCAGGCCTTCCTTGACCAGGTCTTCCATGTTCCTTCCGACCACTTGATCGGCCGAGAGCCCGGCAATTCTTTCGTAGGCCCGGTTAATGCGTAGTACTTTTCCCTGGCCATCCGTTATCCAGAGACCATCATAGGAAGTATCGATGATCGCCTCCAGTTCCGCTTTTAGCCTTTTGACTACCTCAAGCTCTTTAGTCAGCTTTTCGACTTCGCTTACGTCTTGGTAGATACCTAGAGCCCCAAGCACTTCGTCTCCGTCGGAAATGGCAGTCTCGTAAGCAAGGACGCTCCTTTCTCCAATTTGTATCTTATTCCCGAGGTCGCCACGAACACGAGACTGGGCCACGTCTACCAGCCTCGTATTCGCGAAAAGCTTCGCCAAATGCTTGCCGAGGATCTCAGTTTGGGTTAAACCAAAGACCTTCTCGGCCGTCCTATTGTACTGGGTCACTATTCCTTCCCTGTCTACGGCAATAATGGCCATATGAGCAGCATCAAGCAAGGCCTTTATCTCCGCCTGCAGGGCTCTATTGCGACAGTGCAAGTACTTGATAGCGTGATGACAGTATATCCCCCCTACAACTTGACCGGCATCAGAAAGCACCGGGACAACACCCGGCCATTCGTAGGCGGCCAGCTTGGAAATTTCAACCGCAGCCTGTGCTGCGTAACCTGGAGGGCTCCGGTCCACAATAGCAGAAAGAGAATCCTGACATATTTCGGAGATCCTCGCTTTGTCTTTTAGGACGAGGTAGCGTAAAAGGTCTTTAGCACGTACCACGCCTTGTAGTCTCCCATCCTCCGCTGCCACCAGGACGGCGCATATGCCTTCATGGACGAAATAATCAAGTGCCCTTTCTAGACTTGCACTCGCCTCCAGTACCGCGTTGTTCTTTTCCATCGGTGCACCTCCTTCCCTTAGCCTGTTTTTCAGGGTTCTCCTCCTGACCGACAGGGGCCGTTGTGGTTTGCTTATTCTATTTACATAACGAATCTCCTGCCGAGCACTGATTTAAGGGCAAAACATATATTGGTAACTCCTTGTGGATACTGCACCTTTCTGAAGTCTCATACAGGCCTAAGGCAGCGTCTGCCCTGCCCTGAAAATAGGTGCCGTCCGCGGCATGGGTGTCTTCGACTCTTCGGTGTTGGACGACGAACCACCTCGTCGCGGGCGGTGTGCGCGGATTTGAGAGTTCCCCAGACACCGTTAAGGGCGAGAACCGGAGCGCGCCACCCCGACCAAGACTATCCGCGGCAGCGGCCGGTAAGTATCGCGGGAAATCTTCTCGACCCGCTGCCGCCCGTCGCGCCTACGGATGCTCCTCGTCACCTCCACTTCAAGGCCGGGGCGTCCCTCCTTTAAGAGCAAGGTTTTGCCAAAGGGGAGATCGGGCTCCTTCCAATAGACGGGCGGCGGTGGCAACACGCCGACGATGCTGGCTTTCAGCGTAACCTGCGGCCGCTCCCCTGCCTCGGCCAGAATCCTGACCGTCAGGCGATTACCCTCCACTTCGGCCTCCAGCCTCAGCGGGCCGCCGGTATTGTTCCGGAAACGGAGGTCGCGCAGGCCGTAGGCGACCGCGGCATCGAGACCGGGGTCAATGTAATCGACGGTTACCGAATGCGCATGCCGCTCGAGCACGGGCAAACCTCCCAGGAGAACGGCCTGGTAGAGGGTGCTGGCCAACTGGCAGATGCCCCCGCCCACGCCGCTAACGTATTCCCCATTTTCGATGACCGTTGCCGCTTTGTAACCGGCTTTCAGGGTCCTCGGTCCCACCGCGCGGTTAAAAGAAAAGGTTTCGCCCGCTGCCACCGTGCGGCCATTTAGGGCGTGTGCTGCCAGCCGGATGTTCTTGGTCCGCCCGGCCCGTTCC
>JACIYD010000310.1 GCA_014360105.1 Clostridia bacterium | reverse complement strand
GAGGTTATTGCCCTCAATAATCTGGTAAACGACCTGGGGCTTGATGCTTCCTCCACCGGTACTTACCTCGCCTGGGCCATCGAACTCTTTGAAAAAGCATCAATCCGCGCCTGGGTGCCTTGCGGATCCGCCAGAACCTCTTCGAAAACTACGAGTACCAGGAGATTTGCCGGCAGTGCCAAGAACCGGCATGTCTTGCGGCTTGCATGACTGGCTGTATTACGCGGGACCCCCTGACGGGCATTGTCAGTCATGATCGGGACCGGTGCGCGGGATGCTGGATGTGCGTCATGGTTTGCCCGTACGGTGCCATTAATCGCGACCTGGTAAACCAAGTGGCCATCAAGTGCGACCGATGCCGGGGCCGTGGCACGCCGGCTTGCGTCCAGGTCTGCCCTACGGGCGCCCTGGTTTACGCGCTGCGGGAGGATAGGCCGCTGCCTGTTTAAAACATATGCCCATTAAGTTCAGAAACCTGAACAACTGGAATTAAAATTTTCGAGGCAAACGTTCCTCAGATCTTGAAAATAACAGGGTAAAAGAGTATAATTAGAACAAGCTGTTCAGAAGAATGGGATAGCGCCGACCATGGACAAAAGTCTCGCAAGAGCCCAAACTTACTAACATCAGGATGCCCGGCCTAGTTTAGGCGCATCACTTCGCCGGGGACGGAGGCGTGAGCCGTGGGCGCCGGCCTACCAATTTCGATTATGGAACCCCTACCGGAACGCAAGCAGTTGGCCGTGGCGCAGATATTGAAACAGGGTAGGGACACGCTTACGGCGGTCCAGACCGCCGACCCTAGTGCGGCCAAAGGGCGCCTGCGGGAGATCCGGCGCTACGCCGCGGACCACCTGCCTCTCCTTTTGGAGAGGCTGAGGCAGACGCTTGCCGCGAGGTACCCGGGGCTGCGGGTGAAGTTTGCGGCCACCGCGCACGAGGCGGTAGATTACGTCCGGTCCATTTCCCGGGGTACCACCGTCCTTACCAACAATTCCGCCGTGGTAAGCCGCGAGCTCAAGCCGGGCTTACTCGCCGCCGGCTTCCGGGTAATCAACTCCTATGCTTACGAGTTCGAGACTAAGCAGAAGGGAATTGCGGATTACTGGGATCTTCCCCGGCTGCTCGACCGCAACCTCGCCGTCAGATTTGACGTTTCGCGAAGAATGGCCGGACTGGAGGAGGCGGAAGTCATCAGGGAGTATACCGCGCTTCTCGGGGTAAACGCCTTGGCCGCCGAGGACGGTTCGGTCTTCTTTCTGCAGCACTTCACCAATATTGCCAGGGATTTGCACGAGGCCAGGGAAGTAGTTTTGGTCGCCGGCCTCGACAAGATCGTCAAGGACGCGGAGGATGCCCTCTTCCAGACGCAGTGCATGGGCATCTTTGGCGCCGAGAGCATGCTTTTCGAAGTTCAGCCGGGCGCAGGCCAGAAGACGGGCGAGGCACCGGGCGAACTTCCTGCCTCTCCCCCCGGCGTGGCACGGGGGCTCCACCTTATTTTACTGGACAACGGCCGCCACGACTTGTTGGCCGGGAAGTACCGCGATCTTTTCCTCTGCATCGGCTGCCGGGCGTGTAACCAGCGCTGTCCCGTGCGGCATTCCTTCGCCGGGGCGGATTACGTCTGGACGCCGCGCAACTACCTCAAGCAATTCCTCGACGGGAAAAGCAGCTCGATTGACACCTGTCTCCACTGCGAGGGCTGCCGTCTGGCCTGCCCTCTGGAGATCGACCTCCCGCACCTCATGTGGGAGGCCAAATTGGACTACGTCGCCAAACACCGAGTTTCTCTGGGGCATATGGTCCTCGGCCGGCCGGAACTTATTGCCCGGGCGGGGAGCATGGCCGCCCCTCTGGCCAACGCGGCGCTGCGCGTGGGCCCCTTGCGGCGCGTCATGGAACTGGTTCCCGGGATCCACCGCGAGGTGCGGATGCCGGCGTTTCATCGCGAAACCTTCGCCGCGTGGTTTGCCCGGTACGGGAGAAAGGGACAGTAAGCGGTATGCGCAAAGTAGCCTTCTTTGCCGGTTGTTTCGTCAACTATTACGAGCCTGCAATCGGCAAGGCCACCTTCCGGGTGCTGCAGCACAACGGCGTGGAGATGGTTCTACCCCGGCAGGTCTGTTGCGCCCTTCCCATGGTTTCGAAAGGCAATGCCAAAGGAGCCATGGCGAATATCAAGGAGAACGTGGCCTCCTTAAGCGCGGCCCTGGAAGACGGTTGCGAGGCAATCGTGGTGACCTGCAGCAGTTGCAGCCTGATGCTGAAGCGCAGCTACCCCCACTTTCTTCCCACGGACGACGCCCGCCTCGTGGCGGCGAAAACGCGCCAGTTGAGCGAGTACCTTTTGTCGCTTGCCGCGGCGGGCGAGCTGGTGCCGCCGTCTTCCCCCCTGGCAACGACCGTTTTTTATCACCTTCCCTGCCACCTGCGCGCGCAGGGAGCGGAGGTGGTGGACCAGAGCCTGGAATTCTTGCGCCTGCTGCCGGGGCTGACCATGAAGAAGGTCGCCGGTAACTGCTGCGGCATGGGCGGGACCTACGGCTTTGAGCGGCGCAATTTCAAGCTTTCCCGGGCCATCGGGGCCAAAGTGGTGGGCGACGTCCTGGCCACACCGACGGACCGGGTGGTGACCGACTGCGGGCTGTGCAAGCTCCAGATCGAGAGCGGCGCCGGCGTCGCGGTGAGCCATCCTGTGATGCTTTTCCAGGAGGCCTACGGGTTAAACGGGAGC
>JACIYD010000031.1 GCA_014360105.1 Clostridia bacterium | reverse complement strand
GTCTCTGCAGGTTGATAAGACATGTTCCCTTTCTCCTCATCTTATAGAATGGTTACGCGAGGATCTCGCGCATCTCACACACTTCGTACTCTGCCCCATGAAAATATGCCACCCAAACGCCGGGGCGGATCTCCACCGGCTCGCCCAAGAAATGCACGCCCCGTTCCTGAAGGGTGCGATAGGTGCCCCAGAAATCCTCCACGCGAAAGCCGATATGCGTCAACCCATAGTCGCTTTGACACAGATCGGCGCGGGGCGGGCGCCCCTGCGGAAAGCGGTAAGAAAACAGTTCGAGGACGTTCTCTCCCAATTGGAGGTGCACGACGCGCGCCTCCGCGCCGGGCACGCCGATAAGCCGCGCAATACCCTCGGTGAAGGTGCGGTCGAACACCTTCTCGAAGCCGATGAGATCGCAGTAGAAAGCAATGCAGCGTTCCATATCCTGCACGCTCATCGCCACGTGATCCATCCGCGTAAACATCTGCATTCCCCCTCAAGCGCTCATATCCAAAAGGATTTTGACCCCCTCGCCACGGCGCATCATCGCAAACCCCTCCTGCCAGCGCTCCAAGGGCAAGATGGCCGTCACCAAACGGCGCAATTTGGGAGATTCCGCCGCTTCCGCGGATAGGGCGAGCGCCCAACTGGAAGGCGGGGAACTGAAGCACCCCACGAGGTCCAATTCGTGGTAAAGGATCGTATTCCACGGCACGGGGATGGTCTCCGCGCCAACGAGACCGATGAGCACCACTTTGCCCGTCCGCTTGACGAGGGGCACCCCCTGGGCGATGGCCGCCGGCGAGCCAGAGCATTCGATCCACGCGTCCACCCCTTGGCCGCCCGTTCGTTCCATCACCGCCTGCAAGAGGCCTTCGCGCTGGACGTTCACCGTACAGGTAGCCCCCAACTCTCGCGCTAGACCAAAGCGCTCGGGCGCGTCGAGATCCGTCCCCGAGACGATGATCTCCTCCGCGCCCAGGCGGCCGGCCCAAATGACGCTCATCAACCCCATCGTAGCCGAGCCGGAGATGAGCACCCGCTGCACACCCTCCAGCGCTCCCCGTTCCACCAGGCAGTGCGCCGCGATGGCAAACGGCTCCGTGACGGCGGCTACTTCCCAGGGCACCCCGTCGGGGATGCGATGCACCAGCCAACCTGGCACGGTGAGATATTCCGCAAAGGCCCCATCGGTGCGCGAACCGAGGGCACGTTTGTGCGGGCAGATGTGCGGTTGGCCCGCGCGGCAGAGGAAGCAAGTGCCACAGGCGCCCGTATGGAGTTCCCCTACAACGCGCTCGCCGACATGCCAAACGTCCGCAAGCGCCTCTCCTACCTCCACGATGGTGCCACAATACTCGTGCCCCATGATGACCGGTGGGTCATTGGGGAACTCGTCCGCCTCAATGTGCAAATCGGTGCCACAGATGCCGCAGTATTTGACGGCGATGCGAACCTCCGCCGGCCCAGGCGCGCGTTCGGGCACCTCGCCAAGGGCCACATGTCCCTTACCAGCGGCTGTTTTCATCAGGGCTTTCATCCTGCCTCTCCCACTTCTCTTTGGATGCAAGATACCACACCTGCCACGGGCAAAGCAAAAGCAAGCGACGCCGTGTTGTGCTTGACGGCTCTCCACGACGGGGCTATCTTTCCGGCGTGAAGCGCCCGAAGGGCGCAAGACCACCGTACAGGGGGAATGATGATCGAGACACCCGACATCCAACGGCCACCCAAGGAGATCATTGAGGCGCTCTATAACATCAGCGCCGCCACGGCCGCCGGCGAGTTACACCGCCTGGGCATTCGCAACCCACATATCCTAGGGCCGGTGACGTTCACCCCGGGGAAAAAGATCGTCGGCCCCGCACTCACGCTCCAATTCATGCCCAAACGTGAAGACCTCCACTCCATCGGCGAATACCAGGACCCCGAGCGCCAACTGCACCGCCATGTGCTCTACCACACCCAGCCAGGAGACGTGGTGGTAGTGGATGCGCGCGGCGATATGATGAGCGGCGTCTTTGGCGGGATGATGCTCACCTATTTCAAAGGTCGAGGGGGCATCGGCGTGGTAATAGACGGCTGCATTCGAGACTTCCCACAAGTCAAAGAACTCGATCTGGGGTTGTGGCTTCGCGGGGTTACACCGAACTTTCACACGCAGACGAACATCTTTCCGCATGCCGTGAATGTGCCCATCGCCTGCGGCAACGTCCTCGTGATGCCGGGCGATATCATCATCGCCGATGACGATGGCGCCGTGGTGGTGCCCATCGCCCTGGCTCCACAACTCGTCGAAAAGGCACTCGCTCATGCGGAATGGGAAGAGTTTACGCGGTTGCGCCTTTCTCAAGGGGGAGACCTGCGCAAATATTACCCCCTGAACGAAGAGGGCCGTGCCGAGTATGAGGCCTGGCGCAAGGCGCAGGGCAAGCAAACCCCCTAAAAAAATCGGGGCGCCAGGCATTGGCGCCCCCTCAATACTCACTCACTTAGCACGCGGGGTTTAGCGAGGATTTCGCGGATTTCCAGTTCATGGAAGGTGCGGGGATAGGCCGGTTTGCAGACGATGGCCGTATCAGCCCCGCCGCCCGAGCCGGCGATGCCGATGACTTCCTCATCCATCTTGAGGAGACCCGCCTCGGCAGCCATCAGGATGCATTCGACGGCCACCTTCATCCCCTGCGAAAAGCGATAAAGCGTTTCGCGGACGATCTCCTCCGGCGCGCGGCCCCCATGCTTTTCCGAAAAGGCCGAACCGACCCCATCGCCCAAGGCATGGATGCCCGTTACGACGCGCACCCCCGCCGCCTCACAGCGGGCGCGCTCCTCGGGCGCCATGCACCATCCGAGGCTCTCCCAGCCATGGCCGATGCTCACGGCGATGACTCGGATCCCTGCAGGCCCCATGAGCGCTTGCGTTTTGAGGGCCGTGCCCCCATGAGAAGAAGCCACCACCACCTGGCGGATTCCCAGAGCCTTGGCGCGCTCGAAAGCAACCTGCAGGGTCTGGTCGGTATTATGGGCACCGGGCTTTTCAAAGACGTACGTTGTTATTTGCATGGGTCCATTCCTCCTTTTACCGATGGTGTTCTCGGCTAGACGCCGATGACCGATTCCACGACAGGATACCAACGTTTGGGCGCTCTGGCCAACGCCGCCTCGAGCGCGGGCCAAAATGGCAGGATCATGGCGGCCTCAGTATATTGAGGCTGAAAACCGCATACCGTCAACAGCCGCGCCTCGGCCTCGTTACATTGCGCCACCAAAATGGCTTGCGGCGAGGTTGCCGGGCCGCGCCCTGGGTGCGGGCCTGCGGCCGCTTGTTCTCCTGGCGGGTGTGGTCTTTGTTTTTCACCTGACTTTTACCCCGGGACCGACGTTGCTCCGCCTCGGACCGTTCTCCCTATCCGCCGCGGGGTTCTGGCCGGGTCTGGCGATAGCGACCCGCCTCCTCGCCGTTGGTGGGGCTGCCATGTTCGTGGTGACGACCACACAACCGCTGGCCTTGATGGAGGCTGCGGCCGGCCTGTTACAGCCCTTACGTATCCTGCGCCTGCCGGTAGGTGATCTTTCCCTCTTGCTCGGCCTGAGCCTCCGCTTTATCCCGCTTCTCGCGGATGAGTTTGAAATCATCAGCCGCGCCCAGCGTGCCCGCGGTCTGGACTGGGAAAAGGGTGCGCCCTGGCAGCGGCTGGCCAGGCGCAGCGCTGTTTTCTTTCCGTTGCTGGTGGCCCTTTTTCGCCGGGCCGAGGAGGTGGCCACGGCGATGGAAGTCCGGGGGTACCGCCGCGGCGCGGCGCGAACCTCCCTCTATTCCTGGCATTGGCGGGAAGGTGACTGGTTGGTGCTGGCGGTATGCGCCGGCCTTGTGGGTTTAAGTCTTATGACGCGTTGGCGTCCGGCACTTTTCGGGTTCTAGTCCATGGGAGAGACAAAGCGTTGTCTCAAGCTGACCGTAGCTTATGACGGCACGGCCTACCACGGCTGGGCGGTGCAGCCGGCTGTGCACGGGCCGACCATTCAGGGGACGATGCAGGAGGCGCTTGGACGCCTCACCGGCGAAGCGCTCACCCTGGTAGCGGCCAGCCGGACGGATGCCGGCGTACACGCGCGGGGCCAGGTAGTGGTTCTGACCACCGCCAGCCGCATTCCTCTGGAGCGCTGGCCACAGGCGGCCAACGGTGTCCTGCCGGATGACATTGCCGTGCTCCGGGCGGAAGAAGCAGCGCCCGGGTTTGATCCGCGCCGTGAGGCGGCCTATAAAACCTATACCTATACGATTTACAATAGCACTACGCCTGACGTCTTTCACCACCGCTACAGCTATCAGGTATACCGGCCGCTGGCGGCGGAGCCCATGGCCCGCGCCGCCGGTTATTTCGTCGGTACCCACGATTTTCGCGCTTTTGCCGCGGCCGGCGGCGCGGCAAAGACCACGGTACGCACGGTCTACCGCTGCCGGGTAAAGCAGGAAGGACCCTGGATCAAGATCGAGGTGACGGCCAACGGCTTTCTTTATCATATGGTGCGCATCATCGCTGGCACCCTGCTTGAGGTGGGTTTAGGAAGGTTGGCCCCCGAGGACGTGCCGTACATCCTGCGCTCCGGGTGCCGCGCGCTGGCTGGACCCACCGCGCCACCACGAGGGCTTTGTCTCGAAAGGGTTGTCTTTCGGCCGACTTCGCTTGACAGCTAAAGGGAAACGCGACTAAAATAAAAGGCGCTAAGTAGCCAGATGGGGTGAAAGAAGTGCAGACTACCTATATGGCCAAGCCGGCCGAGGTAAAGCGGCGTTGGTACATTCTCGACGCCGCGGACAGGCCGCTGGGGCGCCTTGCCTCGGAGGCGGCGCGACTGCTGGCGGGCAAGCATAAGGCGAGTTATACGCCGCATGTCGACACAGGTGACCATGTTATTGTCCTCAATGCCGCCAGGGTCAGGTTGACGGGGAAGAAGGCGGAGCAGAAGGCCTACGTTTACCACACCCACTACCCGGGGGGCCTAAGAAAAGTCCCCTACAAGGAGCTGCTGGCCAAAAAGCCCGAGCAAATTGTGACCGAGGCGGTACGGCGCATGCTGCCGCAGACCCGCTTGGGCCGTAAAATGCTGAAGAAGTTAAAGGTCTACCGGGGAAGCGAGCACCCGCACCAGGCACAGCAGCCCGAGGTCTGGTCAGGGTGGAGGGAGTGAGGGTTTAAATGTATTACGGTACGGGGCGAAGAAAGGAAGCGGTCGCCAGGGTATGGCTCAAACCGGGCCAGGGTCGGATCCTCATCAACCGTCGTCCCCTGGAGGATTACTTTCCGGTGGAAATGCTGCAAACGCAGGTACGTCAGCCGCTGGAGAGTGTTGGCCTGGTAGGCCGCTACGACGTTATTGCCAACGTTCGGGGCGGCGGAGTCTCCGGTCAGGCGGGCGCTGTGCGCTTGGGCATCGCCCGCGCCCTGCTCCAAGTAGACGGCCACCTGCGCGTACCGCTGCGGCGCGGCGGTTTTCTCACGCGCGACCCGCGCATGAAGGAGCGGCGTAAGTACGGCTTAAAGAAAGCGCGCAAGGCACCGCAATACTCCAAGCGTTAGGCTTTTTGGCCGCCAACCCCTGTCAGGCAAGTTCAAAGTAAGGCCGGATCCGTGCGGCCATTTCCTCGGGCGGGACCATGGCAATTGGTTCGGCAAGGAGCATCTGCAAATGGTTGATGTCTGAGGTATGAATGGCCTGATGCAGGTAAAGACGGGGGATGAAGCGCAGGCGCAACCGCCTGGGACTTTGATAAAGGGCGAGATTAAAGGAGACGAGGTGCGCGTCTCGGAAGAAACGGAACAGCCTTTCCAGGCCGGCGGCCAGGGTAAGAAAGAGATCGCGGGGGACATGAGGCAGGAGCACCCCTTCGGGGAAAAGCGCCAGGACGTCCCCGAGAACGCCGTAGGGGCGAAAAGCGATCAGCCACTCGGTTTCGCCGAGGCGGCCCAGGTAGCGCTCGCCCCGTTTCTTTTCTTCTTCCAGGAGCGCGGACCAGAAATCAGCAGCGTGCGCCTGCCGGTAAGCCTCTTCGGCCCGCCACTCTGCCAGGGGTGCGTTGCCCGGCGCGGCCGTGGCAAATACCTGGAGATGAGGGTGGATCTGGCTCGAGCCGGCCGGCGGCAGATAATTCCAGGTCACCAAGGGATGAAGATCGGGCTCTTGTGCCAGCACCCGGCCGAGATAATCCTGGGAGAGCTGAAAGGCGTCGGCCAACTGCGTAGCGCTGAACTCGTGCGGCAACGGGAAGTGGGCCCGCGTCACCACGGTGAGGGCGCTATGGCGGTCGTAAGGAGAAAGATTGGGAAAGGCCAGCGCCTCGCCACGGCGAAGACGGCCCTCCGGACAAATCTCCGGGGGAAACTGCGGCGTGACCCGCTCCACGTTTTCCGGGCAAAAGGGACAGAACTGACCTGCCGCGAACTGCTTCCAGGAATCCAGATCCGGCGCCGGCAGGTCGCGGGTTAGAAAATGGGCCACCCGGCCGCTCGCACCGGTGAGGGGGTCGAAGCGAATTTCGCTTGGAATCTCCGCTAAGGCAAAATCGGCGCGCGGGTCGAGCAGCCGTGTTTGCAAGACTACCTTCTCGAAAGCTAACACTCCTTCTCCCTCCGCAAGCAGATTGCCCCTTTTTTGTCGCCGCAGCTTTCCCTTCTGACCGGTTTTGATTATAGCATAGGCCGCCTTTCCCTGAACAGGTATCTCACTGCTGTTGTATCCCCGTTTCTTGCCAGGCGCAAAATATAGCATTCCACATCGGTCCACCTGCAGGCAAGAGCGCAAGCCTGCCCAGGCCAACCCAGAAACTGGAATTTCGGACAAGTACCTCGTGGGGCGTCGCTCCACAACGAACTAGTGAAATTCCGCCGGGCTTTGGGCCGCTTCTATGGAACTATAAGCGCCCCCCGGAACGGTCGGTTCTCGCCGGCGGCCGGGCGGCATAAACTGTTCCGGGAGGCGGTCCCGGTGGTAGTCGTGCTCAGCCGGAGATACCTGGCCGCCATGCTGGTCCTCATGCTGGCCTCTGCCAGTGGTTACCTGTATTATGCGGCGCGGGAGCACAGGAGCGTGGCTGCGTTTTCCTGGGCGCTTGCCAACCGGGTGGTAGTCGTCGACCCGGGTCATGGGGGTATCGATCCGGGGGCGGTGGGTCCGGCGGGTACGCGCGAAAAAGACATCACCCTGGCGATCAGCCTCCGCCTCAAACAACTGCTCGACCAGGCAGGGGCGGTGGTGGTGATGACCCGGGAAAGCGACACGGATCTCGGGACACCCGGCAAAAGCCTCGGGGAACGCAAGAGGGAAGACCTGGACCGGCGTATTGGCCTTTGCCACGAGAGGGGCGGCGAGATCTACCTGGGTATCCAGGCGAACGCTTTTGGCACGCGTTGGACGGGTGCCCAGACGTTTTACGACCCCCGGTCGGAAGAAAGCCGCCAACTGGCAGAGGCGATCCAAGAAGAGCTGCGGCGCATCCTGGCCAATACCAATCGCCGGGCAAAGGCCCTCGATGCTTACATCTTGCGCCATCTCACCATCCCGGCGGTCATCGTTGAGGTGGGTTTTCTCTCCAATGCAGCCGAAGAACAATTGCTCAACGACCCTTATTACCAGCAGAAGCTGGCCTTGGCCATTTATAGCGGGGTTGTGCAATACTTGGCCCACCAGCAGGTTTTACCAGAATAATGGCGAATAATAAATAGCGGTTCAGTTTAATTTAGAGGGGCGCGACCATGCGTTATACGACCGTCAAGACCGCCTGGGGTTGGGTGGCGGCGGCCACGGGAGAGCATGGTCTCTTGGCCTTGGTCTTGCCCCATGCGGCAGAGGAAGAGGCAGTTAACGCCTTGTTTGCACGCGTAGGGACGGCAAGCGTGGGGCCGGATCCTACTGCCTTTGGCGACCTGCCCGACCGCCTAGTTGCCTACTTCCGCGGTGAAAGGGTTAGCTTTGCCGCCGACGCCATTGATTGGACGGGTACCACCCTTTTCCAACGCGAAGTCTTGAGCGCGGTGCGCCAGATCCCTTACGGTGAAGTCCGTTCCTACAAATGGGTGGCACAGTGCATCAATCGGTCCCGGGCTTTTCAGGCGGTGGGACAGGCTCTAAAGGCCAACCGCCTGCCGGTAATCATCCCTTGTCACCGGGTCATTTATCAGGCCGGCGATCTCGGGGGATTTCGCGAAGGCCACGCCTTAAAGGAACACCTGCTCACGTTGGAGGGGGTAACCAAGGCTTCTCTGACCCGCGAGGCGGCGGTTTAGCCGGACCGACCGTGATCTTTTTTGCCGGCTGGGGGTGGAGAGGGTGTCTAGGATAAGGGGAGAACTGGTTTTCGCCTGCCTCGTACCTCACCCGCCGATCATGGTGCCGGAGGTCGGGGGCAAAGAGTTGGAGAAAATCGAGAAGACCGTACAGGCGATGCGGGAATTGAGCCAGCGTTTGGCCGCGACCAAACCGGAGACTTTGGTCTTCATTACGCCCCACGGTCCGTTACAGCGGGATCGCCTGGTGCTCGCCGGCCCGGCCCAGTTGAGGGGCGATTTGGGTGCTTTTGGCGCACCGCAGGTGGCTTTCAGCGTGGCCAACGACCGGGAGTTGACCGCGGCCATCAAAGCGAGAGCAGATCGGGCGGGATTTCCCGTCGAAGTCAGCGAGCGGTGGAGCGGCTGGGGTTACCGCACCGGGGCAGCGCTCGATCACGGCGTAGTGGCGCCGCTCTATTATCTACGCCAGGGGCTGGCCGCGTATAAAATTGTGGTTACTACCTATGCCTTGCTTGCCTTGGAAACACTTTATGCTTTTGGTGCCACCTTGCGCCAGGTTATTGAGGAAAGCGGCAGGCGGGTGGCGGTGGTGGCCAGCGGTGATCTTTCCCACCGTCTTCTTCCGGGCGCGCCCGCCGGCTACGATCCGGAGGGTATCGTTTTTGATGAGAAGCTACGGGAGCTGCTGGGGCGGCTCGACGTGACCGGCGTTATGGAGCTGCCGGAGGCCCTGGTGGAACGGGCGGGCGAGTGCGGCCTGCGCTCGCTGGTCATCGCCCTGGGCGCTCTTGACGGACTGGCCGTGGCGGTCGACCTTCTCTCATACGAGGGTCCGTTTGGGGTAGGCTATCTGGTAGCGGCCCTGGCGCCACGCGGCGAGGACCCGGGTCGCCGCCTGCAGGAGCAGTTGGCACGACGCCGCCAGGAGGAACTGGACCGGCGGCGTGCCCAAGAATCCTTGCCCGTGAGGCTGGCCAGGGAGACCCTGGAAACTTATGTGCGCGAGGGACGGGTGCCGGCGCCGCCCGTTCCCCTACCGGCCGAACTCCAAAAAACTGCAGGCGTTTTCGTCTCGTTGAAGAAACATGGTCAATTGCGGGGATGTATTGGCACCATCCGGGCGACCAAGGCTAACCTGGCGGAAGAGATCATCGCCAACGCGATCCAGGCGGGCACGCGCGACCCGCGTTTTGACCCGGTACGGCCGGAGGAGCTGCCGGAGATCACCTACTCGGTAGACGTGCTCGGCGAGCCGGAACCGGTAAAAAGCCTGGAAGAACTGGACCCGAAGCGCTACGGGGTGATTGTGCGCAAGGGCTGGCGCAGCGGCCTTCTCTTGCCGGACCTTGAGGGCGTGGATACGGTAGAGGTTCAGGTGCGCATCGCCAAGCAGAAGGCGGGCCTTGCCCCGGACGAGGACTGCGAACTCGAGCGCTTCGAGGTAACGCGCTACTACTGAGAGGCACCGAACGAAAGACGTACGAAGCGGTGCCGTCGGCGGAAGGGGGGACGGCAGATCATGGGGTGGGGTTAAAGGTAACGGCGGGGCTGCAAAAGGCGGGCCGCAGGGAGGTGTCGGGCGCGAGATGCAGGAAGCGGCCTATTACGAGAAATTAGACGAGAAGCGTGCGCGCTGCCGGCTTTGCCCGCACCATTGTTTGATCCGCCCCGGTAAACGCGGGGTATGCGGCGTACGCGAGAACCGCGAGGGCACACTTTACGCACTTAACTACGGCCGTGTTTCCTCATGGGCCTTCGACCCCATTGAAAAAAAACCCCTCTACCACTTCTACCCCGGTACTTCCATTTTCTCCCTGGGCACGGTGGGATGTA
>JACIYD010000309.1 GCA_014360105.1 Clostridia bacterium | reverse complement strand
GGCAACCTTGCCGACCAGGCAGCCGGCAGGTGGCGCACAATTGCGCTTAGCAACCGTTCGGCCAGGTCGGAGCGGTAAAGCAAATAGAAGAAGGCGGAAATAAAGCCGCTCAAACCAAACGCCACCCCTAGCACCAGCCCCCCCAACGGTCCAGGCAGGTTTAGCCCCTCCCGGTACCAATAGAACAACGGGGGCGATACTACGGCAAAAAAGCCAAGGTTAAGAAAGAGACGCGCCACCGCCACGCTGGCCGCTCGGGCGACGCTTACACCCAGATGATGGAGCAAGAAGACCTGCGTTGGCGGCCCCCCGGCCCCGGCCGGGGTAATGGCCGCCATGAAGGCCGTGGCCAGGTTGGCCTGCCACACCGGCCAGAACCCCAGCCATTCCCCACCGATGCGTACGATTAGCTGCACCCGCCATCCTTCAACTAGCCAGAGCAGGGGCACTAGGCCAAAGGCTGCTGCCAGGTAGGAAGAAGAAAGGCGCGCGAGAAACCCGACCAGGTTCCCCGCAGTCAGGACGTGGAAAAGGACGAGCGCACCCACACTCAGGGCGATGGCCAAGAAAAGGAAACGCCAGTGACGGCGGGTAAAGACGGGGGAGTACTCCATGACGCGTTGCCTCACCACGAAGGCAGGAAGTTGCAAGGGGCGGGCCTGGGATTTGCTGCAAGCGACGTTAGCAAGGTGGTGGGGGTGGGTGATCAGCACTAGCGCGGCCGAGGGTGCAAGCCGGCCGGAGGCTATGGATAGCCATCACCCGAGCGGTCGCGGAACAGTTCAGGTGCGCCCAGGCTCACGGCGAGTTGTGCCGTGACCATGCCCCCCGCCACATGGGCAACGAGCATCCGCAGATTCGTCCCGGCACCCAAGGGGTGTGCGTCGCCGAGCCCCATTTTGCGCGCGAGCCCCAGACCGAAACCCCAGGTAAGAACACCCATCAGCGAGCCCTTGAGCAGGTGTTTATCGGCGCCGGTAAAAGAAAGCAGGTAAACGGTCGGGATGCCGTAGACGGCGGCCAGGCCGTAGTCGGCCACCTTCCCCAGCAAGCGTCCGGCTCCGGTCGTCGCCTCGCGCTCGGGTACAAAAACGCGGGCCGCGATGCCCGCGAAGTCAAGCCGGGCCGGCTTTTTACCGCCCAGCACCATATCGACGGCGTTCTTCGCCGCATTTCCCACCAGACCGGTAATTATGCCTAGCGTGATCCGATCCCGCAACATGCCGCACCCCTCCTCTCCTATTATTCCGGTCACCCGCCGGGGGTATGAAAGAGAAGGGGTGGCAATTGCTACCATGGCGTTCCGTGGTCCGGCTCACCCGGTCCACGGGCTGCTCCGGGCTTCACGAAGAATGCTGCGCCGAAACCTGTCTCTGTCTCCGATAGTAGAGCTGGCCCAACATCGTTGCCACGACCAGGACAAGACCGAGGATGTCGGTGAAAACCTCCGGAATAATGAGCATCACCGCCGCGGCAATTAAAAGGATGCGTAAGGGATAGTTGAGCGGCAAAAACCCAAAGCCTTCCAAGCCGGAGGCCAGGGCGTAAACACCCATGAGAGTGGTAAATGCCGTCCAAAGAATCTGCCCGACTTCGCCGTGCATCAACAGTGCCGGGGAGTAGACAAACACAAACGGAATCAAGAACGAGGCCAGACCCAACCGGAAAGCAATAAAGCCGGTCTTTACCGGGTCACCTTGGGCGATGCCGGCGCCGACGTAGGCCGCAAGGGCGACAGGCGGCGTAATCGGCGCGATCATGCCAAAGAAGAAAACGAAGAGGTGCGCCGCAAGGGGAGAGACGCCAAGCTCGATGAGCGCCGGTGCGGCGAGGGTCGCCAGCACGACATAACAGGCGGTAGTCGGCAGCCCCATCCCCAGGATGATGGAGGCCACCATGGTGAGGACGAGTAATACCGGCAGGCTGCCCCCAGACAGGGCGATCAAGAGCGAGGAAAGCTTCATCCCCAGGCCGGTGAGCGATACCATCCCGATGACGATCCCCGCGGCGGCGCAGGCGGAGATGACCCCGAGCGAGTTCTTGGCGCCGTTTTCCAGGGCCTGCAGGAAACGGCGGAAGTCGAAGGTGCGGCGGGTGATCAGTTCATGAGCGACATCAATGGCGATCAGGCTTAAGATCGACCAAAAGACGGCCCGCATCTCGGACGATTGCATGACCGCCAAAAGATACAAGAGCACGGCTACAGGAATCAACAAGTACCAGCCCTTTTTGAGAACTACGGCCACCCGGGGCAGTTCCTCTTTAGGCAACCCTTTTAGACCTTGCTTGGCCGCCTCAAGATCTACCGCAAAGTAAACGGCGGCAAAGTAAACAATGGCAGGGATGACGGCGGCCAAGACGATGCCGATGTAGGGCATACCGAGAATGTCGGCCATAATGAAGGCTGCGGCCCCCATAATGGGCGGCATAATCTGCCCGCCACAGGAGCTCACCGCCTCCACCGCTCCCGCGAAGTTCGCCTGATATCCCGTCTTCTTCATCAGGGGAATGGTGAACGTGCCGGTAGCGGCCACGTTGGCGATGGCCACGCCGTTGATCGTCCCCATAAAGGCACTGGCGATGACCGCCACTTTTGCCGGCCCGCCCCTTACCCGGCCCAGAACGGAATAGGCAAGATCGATAAAGAACTGGCCGGCGCCGAAAGCTTCCAACAGGGCCGCAAAGATGACGAAGAGGATGACGTACTTCGAAGTGATTCCCAGAAGGGTGCCAAAGATG
>JACIYD010000308.1 GCA_014360105.1 Clostridia bacterium | reverse complement strand
GAACCCGCGGTTTACGGTCACCTCACCCTAGAGGAAATAAACGAACGCCTTTACAGGCGCGCCCGCCGGCTCGGCGTGGAGCTGGAGATCTTCCAGTCCAACCACGAGGGGGAACTGATCGACCGGCTCCACGCCGCGCGCGGGCAGGCGCAGGCAATTATCATTAACGCCGGCGCGCTTACCCACTACAGTCTCGCCCTGCGCGACGCCGTCAAGGCTGTCGGGCTGCCCACCATTGAGGTCCACCTTTCGAACATTTATGCCCGCGAGGCGTTCCGCCGGCGCTCGGTGCTGGCGCCGGTGGTTACCGGGCAGATCAGCGGCCTCGGGGCGCTGGGCTACCTGCTTGCCCTAGAGGCCGCCTTTTACCTGGCCGGGGGGCAGAAGGAAACCGAGGATTGACCGAGCTCTCGGATTTTTAGGGGACCGGGATTTGTCTTGTCAGGAAAAAACGGCTTATTGAGGGGAGGGCAAGCATGCCGCCGCAGGCAATCGGTGAAGCGGTTTTCCGTGCCCGGCAGGCGGGCGCACTGGCGGCCCTGGCGGAGGCCGGGGGCGAGGTCCTGCTGGTGACCAGACCGGAGAACTGCACTTACCTCACCGGGTTTACCGGCGAGGGCGGTACGGTCTTCCTTTCCCCGGAAGGCGCGTGGCTGCTTACGGATTTTCGCTTTCTCGAGGCGGCAAGGGAAGAGGTCAAGGCGGCCACACCGGTGCACCAGGAGGGAAGCTGGCTCGCGGCCGTAGCCGGCTTCGTCGCCGAGCAAGCATGGGCCTCGGTAGTGGTTGAGGGCCATCACTTGAGCTACCAGCGCTTCCAGGAGCTGGCGGCGAAACTGGCGCCGGTGCAAGTGATCGCGCGGGCCGGTCTCATCGAGCAATTGCGGCGGGTCAAGGGCCCCGAAGAAATAGCGCTCCTGCGGCAGGCGGCACGGCTTACGGACGCCGCCTTCGAGCATATTCTGGGGCTCATCCGGCCGGGCGTGACGGAAAAAGAACTGGCGCTGGAGCTGGACTATTTCCTGGGCAAACAAGGTGCGGACGCGCCTGCCTTTCCCACGATCGTCGCCGCCGGGCCACGGGCGGCGCGACCGCATGCGGTGCCCGCCTGGCACGCGGTGCGGGCCGGTGAACTGGTGCTCCTTGATTTCGGGGCGGTCTGGGGCGGTTACCACGCCGATCTTACGCGAACCGTAGCCGTGGGATACGCCGGGGAAAAGGAAAGAGAAGTGTATGCCGTGGTCCGCGCGGCCCAGGAGAAGGCGCTGGAGGCGATGCGCCCCGGGAAAACCTGCGCCGAGATCGACGCCGTGGCCCGGGAAGAGATCGCCCGGGCGGGATACGGGGAACACTTCGGCCACCGTCTGGGCCACAGCGTGGGTCTCGCCGTCCATGAGGAGCCGAGCCTCGGCCGCGGGGAAGAGACGATGCTCGCGCCGGGCATGGTCTTTACCGTCGAACCGGGCATCTACCTTTCCGGCTGGGGCGGCGTGCGGATCGAGGACCTTGTGTTGGTCACCCCGGAAGGAGTAGAAGTGCTCTCGCGCGCGTCCAGAGAATTCTTGGTAGTAGGAAGGTGAGAAGATGATTTCCACCAACGACCTGCGGACCGGTGTAAAAATCGAGGTTGACGGCGAGCTCTACGCGGTCATCGAGTTCCAGCACGTGAAGCCGGGTAAGGGCGCCGCCTTTGTGCGCACCAAACTGCGGAATCTGCGCACCGGGGCGGTGATCGAGCGTACCTTCCGTGCCGGAGAGAAAGTGCCCCAGGTGCGTGTGGAACGGCGGGAGATGCAGTATCTGTATCATGACGGGGAGAATTACGTTTTCATGGATACCACCAGCTTCGAGCAGTTATCGCTACCCCGCGAGAAACTGGAGGATGCAGCCCGTTTTCTCAAGGACGATATGACCGTATACGTTCTCCTCCACGAGGGGGAGACTATTGGTGTTGAATTGCCGAACTTTGTCGAGCTCAAGGTGGTACAGACGGAGCCCGGGGTGCGCGGCGATACGGCGACCGGCGGCAGCAAGCCTGCCGTCCTGGAAACGGGGGCGGTAGTACAGGTGCCGTTGTTCATCGAAGAAGGCGACGTCATTCGCATTGACACCAGGACGGGCGAGTATATTGAAAGGGTTTAGGCTACATACGGAGCGGTTCTTCAAGACCGGGGTGGAGGTGGTATCTGGTGGCCGTGGAAGAACTACGGGAAAAAGTCGCCTACTTACAGGGGCTGGTGAACGGCCTGGGAATCAATACGGCTTCCAACGAGGGGCGCATGCTGAACGAAATAATCGGCGTCCTGGCTCAGGTGGCCCAAGCGATGGGCGAACTCAAACAAGAGCAGGAGCAACTGAGGGAGCACCTGGAAAGCCTGGACGAAGACCTCTACGACCTTGAAGACGAGGTTTACGAGGAGCGCGCGGCCGGGGATAAGGAAGAAGAGGCAGAGGAAGACTACGTCGAAGTGGAATGTCCCGACTGTCACGAAACGGTATGCTTCGCTAGCGACGTACTGGATGACGAAGGAGTGGTGGAAGTCACCTGCCCCAAGTGCGGTACGGTGGTCTTTACCACCGAGGTGGAGGACACGCTCGAGGAAACGGAGGAAGAGAAGGTGGCCGGACAAGAACCGGCGGAGCGAGTGCGGGGTTAGCGCGACGGCCGCATCAGCCGCCGAACCATTAGAAGATTACCGAGTGGCACCATGCCACTTTTTTTATTTGGCCAACCCCGGCATATCTTAACACAAATGCTAA
>JACIYD010000307.1 GCA_014360105.1 Clostridia bacterium | reverse complement strand
TATTCCTTCTTGAGTTCGAGTATCATTAAACAGGTGGCTTCATTGGGCGGCTGCATCACCGGCCCGGTGCCGGCGGAGGTGGAGAAAGCCCTTAAAGAGAAGTTCCAGCGGCAACCTTGTGGCTGGCCGGTGTTCCGAGATTGAGCGGGAGGGGTCCGCGTGGAGGAGTATCACTGGAGCCAAAGCGATTACATTGTCGTTAAGGCGCTGGAAAACGGTGTAACGATTATCGGCCTGACCAGGGGGAGGGATACGAAGTCGCACCACTCCGAAAAGCTGGACCGGGGCGAGGTGATGGTTGCCCAATTTACCGAGTTCACCTCGGCCATTAAAATCCGGGGGCGGGCTCAGGTCTACACCAGGCATGGTTACGTAGAAACCGGGGACTAGGACGCAGGGGGAGGGCCGTGGAATGTGGACGGTAGTCTACGTTGCTCCCGATGAGGCTACGGCGGAACAGATCAAGGAACATCTGACGGCAGAAGGATTCCTGGTTAAGGTGCGGGCAGCAGGCGGACCCCGGGCCTGCGCGGGTGCCTTTGAGGTCTTGGTCCCCGAAGCAGAAGCAGAAGAGGCAAACGATCTTCTTAACCAAAACTGGTCCCCGGGTGGGCGCTGAAATGGTCACCGCGCGCCACCCGGGCCGCACAGGGGGGTGGACGCGGTGCGCCAGATTGCCGTCTTGACCAGCGGCGGCGATGCGCCGGGGATGAACGCGTGTATCCGGGCCGTGGTGCGCAAGGCGATCTATCACGGCCTGAAGGTGGTTGGCATTTCGCGGGGCTTCGCCGGCCTTCTGGACGGCGAATGGTTTCCTCTTGATCTGGCCTCTGTTTCAGACATCATTCACCGGGGCGGCACCATCCTGCGTACAGCCAGAAGCCAGGAGTTTTACCGGCCCGAGGGTCAGGAGAAAGGGGGCCGGTTGCTCCGGGGGGCCGGGATTGAGGGTGTGGTGGTCATCGGGGGCGACGGCTCCTTTCGAGGCGCCAAGGCGCTTTACGAACGTGGTCTTCCGACGGTGGCCGTACCGGCAACCATCGACAACGACATCCCCTGTACCGATTATACGATCGGCTTCGATACCGCCCTCAATACCGCCATCGAGGCGATTAACAAGATTCGGGATACGGCCACTTCGCACGAGCGGGTATTCTTGGTAGAGGTGATGGGGCGCCGCTCGGGGCAGATTGCGCTTTCTGCCGGAATTGCCGGTGGCGCCGAGTCCATTCTGGTCCCGGAAATTCCGTTTAGCCTGGAGGCCGTAGTGGACCGCATCGAGCGGGGCCGCCGGCGGGGCAAGTTGCATAGCATCATCGTCGTCGCCGAAGGGGCGGCGAGTGCTCTTGAGCTTGGCAGGGAAATCGAGGGTCGGATCGGCCTTGAGACCCGCGTAACCATTCTTGGCCACATCCAGCGTGGCGGCAACCCAACGGCGATGGACCGCATTGTAGCCAGCCGGCTGGGGGCGAGGGCGGTCGAGCTCCTGCTGGAGGGAACCGGTGGCTATATGGTGGGCTTGGTAGGCGGCGAGGTAAAGGAGACCCCCCTGGCCCAGGCCCTGGAGCAGCAGAAAACCATCGACCGCGATCTTTACGAATTGGCGGCGGTACTCGCTCTTTGAAGGAGAACTTTCCTGGGCGGGGAGGAGCAAGAGATGTTCCGGCGGGTTAAGATCGTCTGTACCATCGGTCCGGCCTGCGAGAGTCAGGAGACGCTCGAAGCAATGGTGCATGCGGGCATGAACGTTGCCCGCTTTAATTTTTCCCACGGTAACCGGGAAGATCTTCGCCGCCGCGTGGAGACCGTGCGGCGGGCGGCGGCGGTCATTACCGAGGCGGCCGGCCTAACCTCGCATGCCGCCATCGCCGCCGTAAGCCTGGGCAAGCCGGCGGTCGTCGGGGTGAAGGAAGCTACTGCGGTGCTAAGCGACGGCGGCACCGTTACCGTGGACGTGGCCCGTGGTCTAGTTTATCGCGGGGAAACGCAGGCTCCTTGATAGCCCCCATGCTTCGACCCGCATCCGGCCGCGGTGGAGGCGTACCAGGTTCGGTCCGGGCGCGAGATCGCCGCCCGGAGAAAGAGGGTGCCCGGCGATGGCGATTTCCCGGGTTGCCAGATGCCAGGCAATGATCACCGCTCCGGAATTGTCGGGCCAGCCGGCCCGCACCGTCCCCTGGAGCTTGCCCAGCACCAGGACGTGCCCGCCTGCTTCGACCACCGCTCCGGGGTTGACGTGCCCCATAATCACCACATGATCGGGACGGACGAGCGACTGACCGCCACGCAGGACGCCGCGGAAAAGGAACGCCTCGCCGTTGAGCCGGGCCGCGCTCCTCCCGGATCTCTCCCGCGGCGTCACGGCGCTTTCGCCGACCTTCTCTCCCCCGGTTCTCAGGGTGAGACCATGCTCCGCAAGGACCCGGGTGACCTCCACGCTGCCGGTGGCGGGCGCGGTGGGGCGCCAATGCAGTTCGCAGGTAGCGCCCTGAAAAAAGTCCCTGGCGGCCAAAAGTTTGGCCTGCAAGGCCCGGACCAAGTGGTCGGCCGGAAAGCGCGCGTCGAGGACGATCACCAGGCCATTCCTTGTACCTCTAATTTCCACTTCCTCCGGTGCCTTGAAAGCAATCCTGCCTGCGCCGCTTCCCCCGTGACTCTGAAAGGCCATTTTACACCTTCTCTCCGACACGACTCCGTCTACCTTTATTCGCTTTCCTGGAACAAGATTCCTGCTGCTTCGGCGGCAAGCGGCACCTTTTTGGCCGAGTCA
>JACIYD010000306.1 GCA_014360105.1 Clostridia bacterium | reverse complement strand
TTACGCAGGCCTTCCCGGCCGGTCAGGCCCGCCAGCCAGTCGTTTGCGGCCGCCTCCACCCCCGCATAACCGTAACGCTCGGCGAGATAGCCGGTCACCGGCGCCGCCGCCCTGCCCCAGGGGTAGAGGCGCCGCCCGTTTACGGATTCGGCAAGGATTTCGCCATTTCGATCCTCAATTCCTCCCCTGTCCGCCGCTTTTTGCCACAGGGCGAGCCGGGGATTGAGCGCACTCGCCTGCAATTGAGGCGCCCGCATCACTGCAAAAAAGCCGAGGTAGCCCATCACGGTCACCAGGGCGATGATGAAGGCTAGCGCCAGGCGATAAAGCGGCCACCGCAATCTTATCCCCCGCCCTCCAACCGGCCGGACTGGTGGCCGCTTACCTGCAAGAGCAGGCCCAGCAGCAGGTAGTACACCACGGTCGCACTGCCGCCGTAACTGAAAAAGGGCAGGGTTACACCGGTCAGGGGCAACAGCCCGGTGACCCCGCCGGTGATCAAAAGCGTCTGCAGGGCAAAAAGCGCGGTCAGTCCGCCGGCCAAAAGCCGGCCTACGCTTTCCGCGGCGTTCAGGGCGAGGCGGAAACCCCGCCAGGTAAAAAGGAGATAAAGAGAAAGAAGACCCAGGGCACCGGCCAGCCCCATTTCTTCGGCGAGGGCGACAAAGAGGTAGTCGGTGGCCACGGCCGGCACGTAATGTGCCTGGCCCAGCCCCAGGCCCGTGCCCCAGAGCCCTCCGGCGGCCAGGCTGAAAAAGCCCTGCACCACCTGGTAGCCGGCGCCGTGCACCTGGGCCCAAGGGTCAAGCCATACTTGGATCCGGACGCGTACATGGTCGAAAAGATAATAGCCGGCAGCAAAACCGACCGCAAGGAGGAGAAAGCCCGCGACAAGATAAAGGGCGCGCCCGGTCGCAAGGTAAAGCATCGCGACCAGTGTACCGAAAAGGAGAAGGGCGCCGCCCAGGTCGCGCTGAAAGGCCACCAGGAAGAGGGAGAGGCCCCAGATGGCCAGAAGAGGAAGCAGGGCATGGAGCACCGGAAGGCCGATGGGGCCCCACTGGCGCCAATTCGTCTGCAAAAGCGCCCGGTGCTCGTCGAGATAGCCGGCCAGGAAGACGATCATCAAAAGCTTTACCGCCTCCACCGGTTGAAAGCGCAAGAAACCGAGTTCGAGCCAGCTCTTCGCCCCGCCCGCCTTCGCGCCCACGAGCAGGGTAGCCGCAAGCAGAACTAAGGCCACGCCCGCCCCCAAATACTTATACTCCGCCAGCACGAGATAACCGGGCAAAACGAGGAAAAAAGCCAGACCGCCCAGCCCAAGCGTCACCCAGACGGCCTGGCGCGCGGCCAGCTCCGGATCCAGGCGATAAAGAAAAATCAGCCCCAAAAGGCTCATCCAGGCCGCAAGCGGCAGGAGCAAGGGGTCGCTCTCGGGCCGGCACCGGTACTGCAAAAGGTGGACCGCCCAATAGCTCCCCCCGGCGAGGGCAAAGACCCGGGTGGCGCTTGCCGCTGCGCGCCCCCCGCTCAAGTGAAAAAAGACTACCGCCGCCGCCAGGAGCACGGTAGCACTCAAAAGCAGCTTTGCTTCTGTTGCCCTAGGCATAACGTACCAACACCACGGTCACGTTATCCGGCGCACCCCGTGCCAGAACCAAATTGACCAGGAGGTTAACGGCCGCTTTCAGTTCCGGCGTATGCCGCAAGATCTCTTCCATTTCTGTCGGTGTCACCAGCGAGGAAAGGCCGTCGGTGCAGAGCAGCACAAGGTCCCCCTGTTCGAGCGGCAGTACCTGTGTGTCCACCAGCACCTCCGGTTCCGTTCCCAAAGCGCGCGTGAGAATGTGCCGCTGGGGATGGGCACGCGCTTCTTCGTCGCTTAAGCCGCCCAGGCGGCGTATTTCCTCGACGAGTGAGTGGTCCTGGGTCAGCTTGGCCAGCCGCCCGTTCCGGTAGTGGTATGCCCCGCTGTCGCCCACATGCCCCAGATAAAGCCTTGCCTCCCGCAGCCAGGCAACGGTGAGCGTGGTCCCCATTCCCCGGCACGCGGCCGCACCCCGGGCCTGCCGAAAGATTTCCGCGTTGGCCAGGAGCACGGCACGGTGCAGCAATGCCGCCGGATCATCCCCGGCGGGCGGCGGCTGCAACGCCGCTTCCACCGTCTTCACCGCGAGCCGGCTGGCGACCTCGCCGGCCAGGTGACCTCCCAGCCCGTCGGCCACGGCAAACAGTCCCAGTTCGGTACGCACTAGAAAGGCGTCCTCGTTGGCCGTACGCACCAGCCCCGGGTGGCTTAACGCTGTCGCTTCCATCCGCTCACCCCATGAACTGCAAGGTGGTCTCTCCCAGCGTCAGTTTATCGCGGGCACGGAGCCGCGTCAATCCGACCACCCGCACCCCGTTGACATACGTGCCGTTGGTACTGCCCACGTCTTCCAGCCAGAACTCGCTTCCGCGGCGGATGATGATAGCGTGCCTGGCAGAAACTGCCGGCTCGGGAAGCACAATGTCGTTTGCCGGGTCCCGGCCGATGGAAACCCGGTCGCGCAAAGGGAAAACGGCTCCCGGTCGGGTACGTTCCCCGCTGACAACCACCAGGTAGGGCTGGCTGCGCACCCAGCCTACGGCCGCCTCCTGCCGGGGCCTCTGCTCGCGCAAATCCCGGATGACGAGGTGTACTATCTGAAAGAGAAAAAGATAGAGCAGGAAAAGGAAAAAATAGCGGCCGATTGCCAGCAAGAGATCCATCTAGGGCAAACCGACCTCCAACTCGCTGTCGCC
>JACIYD010000305.1 GCA_014360105.1 Clostridia bacterium | reverse complement strand
CCAAGTCCACGTTGGACATCTCCAGTGCCCCCGGGACGATAGAGGTATTGCCGAAACCCGTATCACCGACCTTCCCAAGTTTGGGTGTGCCAGCACTGGGATCTTGGGCGAACAGGTTCTCGCCTTTCTTTGTCAGGCCCTCGGGCGTCGGGAATTTTGCCAGACCAACCACCCATTTCGGGACACCGTCCACCACGATTTCGCCTTGCGAGTTAATGGCTACCGTATTTACGGTCGCCGGATCACCAATGTTAATTATGGTAAACGTTTGTGCATAATTTTTCTCCCCGGTGGTGGAGTCAATGCTTATCTCCTTGCCCACGACATACATGCCGTTCGACTTGTTAACCAAGTTGCCGCCCGCATCGAAGCCAAAAACGCCGGCCCGGGTGTAGAAGACGCTGGCAGGAGGCGTAGTGAACCCACCACCATTAGGATCGATATATTCGCTGCTAACCATAAACAAGCCGTCGCCTTGGATCATGAGGTCGGTGAAGTTACCGGTGGGCAGTACCGCCCCTTGCGTAAAGTAGGTATCAATGGTGTTTATGGCCATACCGATGCCGACCTGTCTTGGCGTGGTGCCACCGAGGCCGCCACCGGTGCTGCCCGTTCCCGTGTCCGGTGCCGAGCCGGAGCGGATCATCTGGTAAAAGGTATCCTGAAAGGTTACGCGGCTGGACTTGAAGCCCACGGTGTTCACGTTGGCGATGTTGTTGCCGATGACGTCCATGCGGATCTGGTGGTTGCGCAAACCAGACACCGCCGCATACATGGAACGCATCATGGCTTTTCAACCCTCCCCGCTTGTTGGGCTGCTTCCGTCGTTCCGCAAGCCCCGGGGCCCCTCGTTGAGAGGTCCGCCCCGTTTGACTTAGACTATTACCGCACTGTCGATGTTCGTAAAAACGCGCTCCTTCTTCTCCAGGCCCTTGAGCGCAGTGATCACCGTCCGGTTGGTAATGCTCACCACCAAGGCTAGGTCGTCCAGCAGGATCAACGACTCCCTGGCACCCTTACCGGCCGCCAGCGAAATCGCGCCGCGCAGCCGCTCCATATCCTGGAAGCTCAATGCTATTTCCCGCCGCTCGAGCCGGGCCAGCGCATGCTGGGAGAAGTGCACGGCCTCGCCGGCCATCGTTTCCTGAAGGATCCGGCCGAATTCCGCCCGGTCGGCCGATAACTTTCGCCGCGGTGATGCCCCCGCAGTTACGCCACCGGCTCCAGTCGGTGCAATCCGCTCCATAACATTTCCTCCGCGAAAGAATACTCTTCTCGCTTTTTAATGCGGAACCCCTAACGAGCCGCGGCCTCCTCCGCCATCGCCAGTGCCGCGCTAGTGCCGGCAGGCTCCGGTGAACGAACCTCCACCACGGCTCCAAGATCTACCTCGACGCCGTCCACGAGAAGCCTTGGTACACCGTTTACCAGCTTGATTCCGCCCACGATACCGCTGCGGGTGCTACCGTTTTCCTCTCGTACCGTTACCTCCAACCCCACTAACTGCAGGGCACGACCGATTTCCTGCTCGGCCGCTTCTTGCTGCAGTTCCCGGAGGTCCTCGCCGAGCCGCTGCACTTCCTCCCTCAGGCCCACCAGTTCCTGGAGCACGGCAAACTGGACCAACTGGCCCATAAACTGGGTATTGTCCAAAGGCTCCAGGGGGTTCTGGTAGCGCAGTTGGGCCGCCAGTAATTGCAGAAAGTCTTCGGCCTTGAGGGTCAGCTCCCGGCGCGGTCCTTCCGCCGCTACGTTACCCTGAACCGTGCTTCCGACGCCGTTCACACCTGTCATTTCGCTCACCTCACCGCACTATCCACCGATCAGCCCGACCTACTCTAAATTCATAGAGGCATGCCCCTACCCTAGACCCAGTACTCTACCAGGGAGAAAACCTGGTCTTTGGTGCCGCTTCCCCGCCCTTCCGTTGCCCAGGAAGAACCACTGCCCGGGGTAGATTTGCCAAAGCCCCCGCTACTGCCGCTCCCCCGCTCGTACCCGCCACCGCCAAAGTTACCTACCTCGACGCTGAAACGTTCACAAGTCAGACCGTGATCCGCAAGCTGCTGCTGTAGGTGCGGGAGGGCTGCCTGCACCAGGCTACGGGCCGCCTCGTTTTCCACTACCAGGTGCGCGGCAATGCGGCCCGCGCGGCTCGTCACTTCGAGCCGCACTTCACCCAAGGCTTCCGGGTGAAGCTTCAGCCGGACCTGACCGTAACCCTTTTGCCAGACGGCCAGGCCTTGATGGACGATCTCCCGGGCAAGCACTACCGGGCGCGGCGCTTCCGTGCCCCCGGCCTCAGCCGCTCCCTGCTGTACCGCTGGCGTACCGATTTCCCGGCCTCCAGCTTCGCCGCCCCAGGGCAAGTCTCCCAAGCCGGACCGGTTGGGCCGTCCACTTTCCTGCAGCGGCGCAACACCCGCGCCACTGCCCGGCGCTTCACCTGCTTCCGGCCGAGCAGGAACACCGCCGTTTCCTGTTCCTGCCGCCCGGGGCACACTTTCCCGCAAAGACACAAACCCTAAGAACGTCTCCTGGCCCGCCGCACCCTTATGGGTGGCCGTCACAGCCGCCTGTTTGACCTCCACCCCGTGCGGGGCGTCGCCTCCATCGAAACTCCCCACGGCCACGCTGAGGCGCTCGCAGCTTAGGCCGTGCCGGGCGAGCTGCTGCTCGAGGTGCGGCAAGGCTGCCTGTACCAGGCCCCGTGCCGCCTCGTTTTCCCTTCCTGTCGTCATAAGCGCAGCACCAGGCGAAGACTCCTGCCTTAGATTAACCGCCTCCACGGCGGCGGGCCGGCCTGCCGCACCTTCA
>JACIYD010000304.1 GCA_014360105.1 Clostridia bacterium | reverse complement strand
GGCCGGCAGGCTTTTCCCGGTTACGACCAACCCGCCCGGGGCCATGGGCGACGGCGTGGCCATGGCCTACCGGGCCGACGCGGAAGTTACGGACCTGGAATTTTTTCAGTTTCACCCTACGGCCCTGGCCCACCCCGGGGCGGCGCGCTTTCTCGTCTCCGAGGCCGTGCGCGGCGAGGGGGCCGTGCTGCGCAATGAAGCAGGGGAAAGGTTCATGCCCGCCTACCACCCCTTGGCCGAGCTGGCGCCGCGGGATGTGGTGGCCAGGGCCATGGCCTTTGAGATGCGGCGCGGGCAAACAGACTGCGTTTACCTCGACCTCACCCGCCTTGACCCCGAGCTGGTGGAGCGGCGCTTCCCGACCATTGTTGCTACCTGCCGGTGGCGCCGGCGGCCCACTACTTTATGGGCGGCGTGCGCACCGACCTTTACGGCCGCACCTCCCTGCCGGGTCTTTATGCCTGCGGCGAGGTGGCCTGCACCGGAGTTCATGGGGCAAACCGCCTGGCCAGCAACTCCCTGCTCGAGGGGCTTGTCTTCGGCGCGCGGCTTGCCGCAAGCCTTCTGGACGAGCAGCTATCGCCTCCCTCCAGGCCCGATCTGTGGTGCGGGGATTTGCGGGAGGAAAGAGCCGCAGCGGAGGCACTGGTCGAGGAAAGGCTGGCCGCCGTCATGGGGTGGTGGGCGGGTCTCGTGCGGGAGGCCGCCGGCCTCGAACAGGCGGCCGCGGCCCTGGACGAGCTCTGGCAAGTCTTTGAGTATGCGGCTTGCAGACGGCGCGGGTTGGAAAGGCGCAACCTCTTGCTCCTGGCCCGTTTGCTGGTGGAAGCTGCTCTCTGGCGCCGCGAAAGCCGCGGCGCCCATTACCGCGCGGACCTTCCTGCGCCGGATATCGGCTATCGTAAACACCTTCTTTTAGCCCGAGGCCGGGAGCCCAGAGAGATACCGGTAGAATAGGCGACGAGGCCTTAAATGGAGGGAGGAGCCACGATGCTTAACACCCTTGCCGTCAGGGAAATCGTTAGGCGGGCCCTGGAAGAGGATCTCGGGCCCGGCGACCTTACCAGTAGGTCCCTCTTCAGCGCCGCCGATCAAGGCCGGGGCGAGATCATCGCCCGCCAGGAAGGGGTAATTGCGGGCCTGCCGGTGGCGGAGATGGTCTTTGAGCTGGCGCCGCCCGGGTGCCGTTTCCTCCCGCTGGTAAGCGAGGGCGCGCGGGTGGCGGCCGGACAGGCGGTGGCCCGGGTGGAGGGGCCGCTTCCGGCCATTTTTGGGGGAGAAAGGGTGGCCCTGAATTTCCTGCAGCGCCTCTCGGGCATTGCCACCTTGACCGCCCGCTATGTCGAGCGCGTGCGGCCCTACAAGGCGCGCATCTGCGATACCCGCAAGACCGCGCCGGGATTGAGGCTATTGGACAAGTACGCCGTCCGCAAGGGCGGCGGTGTCAACCACCCCTGGAACTTAAGCGACGCCAGGCCAGGGGCGTTTTCCTTCCAGGCCGGAGCAAAAATTTGCGCGGTTGGGAAATGAAGCAAGTGGCGGTTTCCGGTGCTTTCCATGGGCGGACCGGACGGGCCTTGCGCTTCTAAGATGCCTTTCTGGCGGCCCGCTGGCCTTTGCCGCCGGGACGGCTTTGCCGGTGGTGAAGCTCCGTCATCCCCACCCCTTAGAATTGATCTGCAAGCTGGCAGAGTGTTCCCGGGATCAAGCCGGCGCTCCCCCGGACCCGATCATGCAAGAGCCGCCTCCCACAGCCCGAGCGCCAGCTCCTCAATGTACACCCTGTTCTCCAGCCTCGCCGCCCACTCCTCGGGTATGCCGCCTATCCCCAGCCACGCGCCGGAGATGGCGCCGGTCATGCTGGCGATGGTGTCGGCGTCCCCGCCCAGGCTTGCCGCTTCCACCACGGCGTCCTCAAAGGAACCGGGGTGCCGCAGGAAGCAGCAGATCGCCGCGGGCACCGAGTTGAAAGCCTCTATGCCGTTGCCCAGGCGGGCGGCCACCGCCGCCGCGTCCGCGGTACCCAGAAGGTGCCCAACCCTGTCCAGTTTTTCCCGGTAGACCTCCTCGGTGACGAAGGCCTTTAGCCTGGCTAAGAAGTCTTCGGAGGATCCTGAGGGTCCAAAGACGGTGGCCAGGGCCGCGGCGTAGGCCTCTAGTGCCGCCCCCTCCTTCCCCAGGGGATGGGCGTGGGTGATCTGCCCTGACAGATAGGCGACCTCGCGCAGCTTCTCAGGGTCGCGGTGATAGAAAAGCCCCACCGGGGCGGCCCGCATGGCGGCGCCGTTGCCGAAGGAGCCGCCGGGGTAGACGTCCTGCGCGGCTTTATCCCAGGGGGTGCCGCACTTTATCCTGCGGAAGACCCGCGGCGGACCTGGGCCGTAGCCCCGCCAGGGCTCCCGCTCGAAGTTCCGGACGAAGGTCTCGGCCATGTGCCGGCCGTTAAAGCCGCGGCAGGCTATCAGGGACTCGGCCACGCCGATGGCCATGTGGGTGTCGTCGGTGTAGCGCAAGACTTCCCTTCTCTCCGCGGCGGCGAAGACTTCCGCCCTGGCGACCGCCCTTGCGCCCTCAAACGGCGCGCCCAGAGCGTCCCCCAGGGCCAGCCCCACCAGGCAGCCGCGGAACTTGGGCTGCAGAGCACCCGGATCCATCCTGCTCGCTCGACCGCCTTTCCCCGGCCCGCTACCGCTACTCGGCCAGCAGCCCGGCAATGGCCTCCCCAAAGTCTTTGGCGTTTTCCGGACCGCTGGCGGTGACGATCCGGCCGTCAACCTCCACGGGGGCGTCGGTGTACACCGCCCCGGTCGCGTTGAGCCG
>JACIYD010000303.1 GCA_014360105.1 Clostridia bacterium | reverse complement strand
GGTCCTCCCGCCACGCCGCGCCGTAGAACTCCAGACTGAAGTCCTCTCCTTGAATCTTGATTTGGGCGCGGCGCAGCAGGTGCTCGGTGTAGTCCTCCCAGGCGTTTTCCTTCAACACCAGAAAGTCGACCCCCTGAGCTTCGGGGTGGCTGGCTGCTAGCTGTTCCTCAAACCAATCTTTCAGCCTCTTGATGCTGGCGTCCCGGGCGATTGAGGGCAACACGGCCTCTTTCCATTCCTCCCACGACCGGTACCCCAGGGCCTGCCAGCCCTCTTGTTCTATCTTAAGGACCTCCTGCCACCGGCCTTCCCGTTCGAACATCTTCCAGGAGGCCTCATCCACCTGCTGCTGCAGCTCACGGGCCTCGGCGAGGGAAACCCCCAGCCCTCGTTTCACCGCTTCCTGATAGAGGACCTCCTCGCGCACCAGTTGGTTGAAAGCCTCATTGCGGTCCGGCGGCCGTTTCCGGCGCTCCAGATTGCGTTCCAGTCGCCGACAGAAACGGGCCTCTTCCTCGCTCATGGCCCCCGGGTCCAGGCCCAGGGCCGCGGCAAGTTTTGCCGCATCGAGCTGCTCGGGTGATGGGCCCGGTTCTAGCTCGCGGAGCCGTGAGGCTATTTGCAGGCCCACCTCACCCTCCCTGATCACCCTCTCCACTTCCCGGAGGGTGATCTTCTCGCCGTTGACCAGGGCTACCACCCCGTCATCGGTGGCGGTTGGACTTTCACAGGCCGCTGCGATGAGGAGCAGGGCCAGGGCGGCCAAGGCCGGGAACATCTTTTGGGGTTTGTTTGCCCTTCTGGCAGCAGGGAGCCTGTGACATAAGGGCATGGGGGTGCCTCCTTTTCTTTTACCTTGGCCCCTTTTTAAGGGAACAGGGCCGGGAGCTACTACCCCGGATTCTATAGTGCCTCTAAACCAAGGTCTACCAGGGCCTAAGCCCCGGCTGGTAAACCGTGGCCCGGATCTCTTGTGCCCCTTTACCGCCAGGTCAGCACGCGCCAGATGCCGTCTTTGGTCTGCACCAGAACGGCCTGGTGTACCTCCTGTCCGGCGGCATCCACAAAGCTTACGGTTACGGTGCCGTCGGCATTGTTTTGCGTGACGGGCTCCCCGAGAGGGCTGTCGATGCTGCTCCCCACCTTTACGTGGGCCACGGCCACCGGGTCTCCCCGCCAGGGCTGGTGACCGCCTAGCTTCCACCCCAGATTCTCGGGTTCAAGATCGCCACCGGTAAGGCGCCATCCGGCCGCGGTCTCGGTCACGGTAAAGAAGCCCCAGTAGTAGAAGACCCCCAGGCGCGGCTTTTCGCCTACAGCCTCTAGGGTTTGCACCTCCACGAAAAAGCGGGGTTGCCCTGCTTCTTCCCCGGCAGGAAGGAGTCGCAACAGCTCGACGTGGGCGGTGCCCTGCCAGGAGGCCAGGAATTCCTCGTAAGGGTGAGCGGCCTGCCACTCTTTGCTCCAGTAGCCGTGGGCGGTGCGGTAGGGTTCTTCCCCCATGCCCACGGTGCCGCCGGCGGCCGCCATCTGGGCCGGGGTCAGGTTAGCCGCGTAAAACAGGGCGTCGAAGTAGGCCTGCAGGGCCATTTCGGGGCTGGTGATCTTTTTGGGGATCTGCGGATAGTACCGCGCCTGCGGCGTTCCCTCCCGGGGGAGGCGGACGATGGACTGAAGCATCTTGACCATTTCTTCCACAGAACTCCGGCCGTCCAAGGTATACCAGGTCCGGCCGTCGTAGGTCCAACCGGCAGTCACATGCAAGGGGTTACCGAGCCGGCTGGCCCGGAGCTTCCCCTGCGCGGCGCCGGGAACCGGGCTTACGTTTTCCGGGAGGGAACGGATAATTGCACGAGCCAGGGTTAACCCCTCCCCTAGTCCACCGCCAATCGTCACGAACTCCCAATCGCCCTGCCTCCACTTGGCCCCCGTACCGCTATTGTAAGAGGCGACCTGCCTACCGTCTACTTCTACCGTTTCAGGGGTGGCGGAAAACACCTGCGCTTCGGAGGGGTAGGGCGGGAAGGGCTGCTGCGCGGCCTCTACCGATACTACTTCCTCGGCCAGCGAGACAGGCCCCCCGTCGCGGCGCACCACCTTGAAGCTGTAACCGTCCTTCGTGGTCCGAAATTCGGTTACCGCCAGGTCCCCGCCGCCCGGCAGGTAGGCGGGCACGTAAACCGGGATTTCTACGCCCTCAAACCAGGCGCCCAGGTTTTCCAAGACCCTCGGCAGGCTGCCTTTGTTTACGGGATAACTACTGTTTACGACGACCGCCCGGTTCGCCGCGTCCCACTGCACGTCCGCGCCCAGCGCCTCGGCCACCCACCTTAGAGGCACCATGGTGCGGCCGTTGACCAGTTGCGGCGGCACCTCCGGCTGAATTTCCCGGCCATTGACATAGAGCCTGATGGGATCGTCCGCCTTGGCCGACACAGCCAGGATAACGGCCAGAGCAAAAGCGCTGGCAATTCCAAGCCATTTCTTCCTCATGAGAAGCCTCCTAGGGACTTTAAGTGGTTACCGATCCCCCCCCTTCTTCACCCTGCCGGGTCTTTATGTCCTTACCTTTGTGCCTTTGGCGTATCCGGTGGAAAGGAAGTAACCTAATCCTGGGCATCCCTCTTTTCCTCTTCGATGATTAACCGACACAACTCCACACATTCGTCGCAAATAGAAACCCCCTCCCCTCGTACCAAGTGCTTAACTTGTTCTTGGGTCTTTCCGCAAAAAGAGCAACTGGAGCTTCCTGCCGCATTGGCCGTATTGGACGGCAAAACCTTCACCCCCTACAACTATTACGGTTACACCTCTTCCCCGCCGCGT
>JACIYD010000302.1 GCA_014360105.1 Clostridia bacterium | reverse complement strand
CCGAAGCGCTTAAAGTTCTTGTCGGCGCCACGGGCGCTGTGAACCGTGAACTGATTATACTTGATTTGTGGGAGAACTCCTATATCAGTTTGTCTCCAGCCAGGAATCCTGCCTGTTCGGTCTGCGTGCAGGGCAGTTTCCGCTATCTAGCCGGCGAAGTCGGTCTGCGGACGACCAACCTTTGCGGCCGCAACGCGGTTCAGGTGGTTCCGGATCTTCCGGTAGCGGTGGACCTCGCCGCTCTGGCGGAAAAGCTTCAGCCGCTGGGCGAGGTTTCTTCTAATGGGTTCCTTGTCACTTTTCAGACCGGCAATCACCAATTGGTCGTTTTTAGCGACGGCCGGGCCATCGTGAAAGGAACAGACGATGTCGCGCTCGCCAAGACGCTTTACGCACGCTACATCGGCGCCTGAGGGGTGAGCAGAATGATCTATCTGGATAATGCCGCCACCTCCTGGCCAAAGCCGGAAGAAGTTTACACCGTGATGGAACGGTTTCTGCGTGAGGCGGGCGCCAATCCGGGACGGGCGGGTCACCGCATGGCAAGGGAAGCAGAAAGAATGATCCTGGAAACCAGGACGCGGCTGGCCCGTTTCTTCGGCGCACCTGTGCCCGAACGGGTGGCCTTCACCCTCAATGCTACAGATTCCCTGAATATTGCTCTTAAGGGACTGCTCAAACCAGGCGATCACGTCATTACCAGTAGTCTGGAACACAACTCGGTTGCCAGACCTCTTAATCGGTTGGCCGCCTTGGGGGTCGAGGTCACACGAGTGGCCAACGATTCCGTGGGCCTTATCGACCCCGAGGCGGTGCGCAAAGCGATCAAACGTAATACGCAGCTTATCGTAATAAACCATGCCTCCAATGTGCTGGGGACCGTACAACCGATACGCGAGCTTGGCCGGATAGCCAAAGAAAACGGGTTGCTACTAGTAGTGGATGCTGCCCAGAGCGCCGGTCACCTTCCCATAGATGTAGAGAAAGACGGGATTGACATACTTGCCTGTTCCGGGCACAAGGGCCTACTCGGTCCGCCCGGGGTGGGCATCCTGGTGCTCAAAGACGAAATTCCGGTCTCGCCCTGGCGCGAGGGAGGCACCGGTAGCCGCTCCGAGAGCCCGGTACAGCCCGAGGCGTACCCGTATCGTCTTGAGAGCGGCACCCCGAACACGGTGGGCATTGCCGCTCTCGGCGCCGGGGTAGCCTTCATCGAAAAAGTGGGTCTGGCTCAAATCCGTGCCCATGAGGACATGCTTGTCAACCGTCTCCTTGAAGGGCTGAGGTCTATATCCGGGGTCAAGATTTACGGGCCTGCGGATGCCTCCCTTCGCACCGGGATCGTTAGTTTTAACCTCGCTGGCTGGGAGCCTGTGGATGCCGGTGCGGTCTTAGACCACGTTTACGGTATAGCGGCAAGGACCGGTCTGCATTGCGCCCCCTGGGCCCACGAGGCGATAGGCACCTTTCCCGCGGGTTGTATTCGTTTTAGCACGGGTTATTTTAATACCGTAGAGGAAATCGACCAGGCTGTGGCCGCCGTACGGGAGTTGGTCAGGTCCGCAGCATAGTTCTCCCCTATAAGCGCGCGGGAAGGTGAAGGTGTGAGTCGGCGTGGCCGAGAGGGAAGGATAGGCGCCCGGTTAGCCATAAACGGAGAGGGAAAGGAGACCAGAACGATGAGGTACAAGGGGATCGAGCTGCCGGAAATTACCCGGGGCATTGCCGGGGACAGCACCGAGCTTATCGGAAACACTCCTCTGGTCAGGCTGAACCGCATTACTGCGGGATTGAAGGCGCAGGTAGTGGCGAAGTTGGAATCCTTTAATCCCCTCGGAAGCGTTAAGGACCGCATCGGCGTGGCCATGATTTTGGATGCGGAAGAGAGAGGGCTGATTAATAAGGACACGGTGATCATCGAGCCGACCAGCGGCAATACCGGCATAGCCTTGGCCTTTGTGTGCGCGGCGAGAGGGTACCGCTTGATTCTTACCATGCCCGATACTATGTCGCTGGAACGCCGGCAGCTCTTGGCCGTTTTAGGGGCAGAACTGGTATTAACGCCCGGAGCGGAGGGAATGAGAGGAGCGGTAAGAAAGGCAGAGGAGCTGGTGGGCGCAATCCCCAATTCTTTTATGCCGCAGCAATTCCGCAATCCTGCCAACCCGGAGATCCATCGGTTGACTACGGCGGAAGAGATCTGGCGCGATACTCGCGGAAAGGTAGATATACTGGTCGCAGGGGTCGGTACGGGAGGGACGATCACCGGCGTGGCCGAAGTGATCAAGAGCCGCAAACCGGAATTTCGCGCCATCGCCGTGGAGCCGGCAGATTCCCCCGTCCTCTCCGGCGGCCAACCGGGACCGCACAAGATCCAGGGTATCGGCGCCGGCTTTGTGCCCGAAGTACTGCGGGTAGAGCTTATTGACGAAATCATTCGGGTCCGCCATGAGGATGCGGGTCTGATCGCCAGGCGCCTGGCACGAGAGGAAGGAATTCTTGCGGGTATATCTTCTGGGGCCGCCACCTGGGCCGCCTTGCAGGTGGCGAAGAGGCCCGAAAACGAGGGTAAATTGATCGTAGCTGTTCTGCCCGATACCGGAGAGCGCTACCTCAGCACCTGGCTTTTTAGGGATTCTCACCCTGCAGAAGTCAAGTCGGTATCGGTTTAACGCGTACGTACGCTTGGATTTCCAACCCGTACACCTAGCTAGGAAGGGTGATGTTCTTTGCAGGACGAACTTGACCCAGGCCTAGGCCGGTAGATAATAAGGAAAAAGCTTAACCTGTTGGGTTGTAGAGGGGGTCCTAGTATGGTTGTGGAATCTATA
>JACIYD010000301.1 GCA_014360105.1 Clostridia bacterium | reverse complement strand
ACCTGAGCGAACTGCGGCGGCTCAGGCAGGAAAACGGGCGGGTGCATCTGGGTGCTTTGGCCACTTTCAGCGACCTGGCCTCCTCCCCCCTTTGTGCGGGGTCGCATGCCTTGCTCGCCCAGGCGGCGGCGCAAGTAGGCGGCCCCCAGATCCGCAACCAGGGCACGCTCGGCGGGAACATCGTCAATGCTTCCCCGGCCGGCGACCTCCTTCCGCCCCTGGTGGCCCTGGAGGCAGAAGTGAGGCTTTGCCGCGAAGGGGGCGAGCGTCTCCTGCCTTTAGCGGCGTTCCTGAAGGGAAGCGGCCGCGCCCAGATCCTGGAAGATGAGATTCTGGTGGAAGTAATCTTTGCCGCCCTGCCTGCGCGGGCCGTAAGCGCCTTCGTCAAGCTGGGGCGGCGGAACAGTCTGGCCATCAGCCGCATCAGCCTGGCACTCGTTATCGTCCGGGGCGAAGAGGGCACCATCGAAGAAGCGCGTCTCGCCCTGGGCGCGGTGGCCCCGCGGCCCATTCGCGTGCCGGCGGCCGAAGCGCTTTTAAAGGGTGCGCGCCCCGATCCTTCCCTGGGGGAAGCGGTAGTTGCCGCCGTGGCCGAAACCGCGGCCGAAAGCCTGGGCAGCCGGGCCTCGGCGCCCTATAAGCGGGTGGCGGTGCGGGGTGTGGTGCGCGAGGCCCTGGTTCGAGCCATACCGGAATTCGCTGCGGGATAATTGCGAGGGTGGTTGGTTTTGCCGAGTGACGTTGGCGCGGCGACATCCGTCCAGAGGCCTACGGTCGCGGGGCAAGACCAACCACCCGCGGAGAAGAGAGGCTCCGAAGGTGGTGTCGAACATGACACAGCCCTTCAGACTTGTGGCCACCGTGAACGGCAAGCCGGTGGACCTCTTCGTACCGCCCAACCGGCGCCTGTTGGACGTGCTGCGGGACGACCTGGGGCTAACCGGTACCAAGGAAGGCTGCGGCGAAGGGGAGTGCGGCGCCTGTACGGTACTTCTTGACGGCCGGCCGGTAAACGCCTGCCTCGTCCTGGCCGGTGAGGCGAGCGGTCACGAGATCACGACCATCGAGGGCCTGTCCCAGAACGGGCGGCTTCATCCCCTCCAAGAGGCTTTTCTCGAGGCGGGCGCGGTCCAGTGCGGCTTTTGTACCCCAGGCATGATTCTCGCGGCCAAGGCTTTGTTGGACGTCAACCCCGACCCCGACACGGAAGCCATCAGAACGGCCCTTTCCGGCAATCTCTGCCGCTGTACCGGCTACGTGAAGATCATCGCCGCCGTGCGCCTGGCGGCCCGGAAAATGGCCAGGGGGGAGGGAGCGGGATGAGCGAACGCCGTGCGGCGCTGAAGCCGGCCATGACCGGTGTCGTGGGGCAGAGCTGCCGGCGGGTGGACGGCCGGGCCAAGGTTCTGGGCCGGGCGAGGTTTGCCGCCGACCTCAAGTTCCCCGGCATGCTGCACGCCCGCGTCTTGCGCAGCCGCATCCCCCATGCCGTTTTGCGCCGCCTCGATACTACCGCCGCCCTTGCCGCGCCGGGCATCGTGGCTGTCTATACCGCACAAGACATCCCGGGGGAAAACCGGGTGGGCATCATCGTCAAAGATGAACCGGTGCTCGTCGCCGACCGCATCCGCCGCGTAGGTGATGCCCTTGCCCTGGTGGTCGGCGAAACCGAGGAGGCGGTGAGGCGGGCCCTGCCGCTGATCAAGGTCGACTTGGAGCCTTTGCCGCCCGTCTTCTCCGCGCTTGAGGCCCTGGGCGAGGGGGCACCTAAGATCCACGGGGAAAGCAACATCCAGTCGGTTACCCGCGTCAAAAGAGGAGACGTGGAGACCGCTCTCATCCGGGCGGCCGTGGTCGTCAGCCGCCGCTACACCACCCAGATGGTGGAGCACGCCTATCTCGAACCGGAGGCCGGGGTGGCGGCCATGGAAGAAGGCCTCCTCACCCTATGGGTTTCCACGCAAAATCCCCATTACGACCGGCGCGAGGTGGCGCGGGTACTGGGCATTGGCCAGCACCGGGTGCGGGTGGTGCAGACCCCCACCGGCGGGGGCTTCGGCGGCAAGCTCGACCTCTCCGTGCAGTGCCTTCTCGGCCTGGCCGTGTGGAAGACCGGCCGGCCAGTACGCCTTGTTTACCAACGGGAAGAATCTTTTATCGCCTCGCCCAAGCGGCACCCCTATATCATCGACTATACCAGTGCTTGCGACGGCGAAGGGAAGTTGATGGCGGTTAAGGTACGCATCATCGGCGACACCGGGGCCTACGCCTCTTACGGGCCGGCGGTTCTCAAGCGGGCGGCCATGCACGCCACCGGGCCCTATGAGGTGCCCAATGTGGACGTCGAGGCTTACTGCGTCTACACCAACAACCCCACTGCCGGCGCGATGCGGGGCTTTGGCGTGCCCCAGATCGCTTTTGCCCACGAATCCCAGATGGACCTTTTGGCGGCGGCCCTGGGCCTCGATCCCTTCAGCATCAGGCTACGCAACTGCCTGCGGCCGGGAAGCTTCACCGCCACCGGCCAGATGCTGGCCGCCAGTGTAGGCATCGAGGAAACCATCGTGCGCGCCCGGGCCAGGGCGCGGGAACTCGGCATGCTGGGGGGAGAGGAACCGTGAAGAAGCGCGGCGTGGGCGTGGGCTGCATGTGGTACGGCATCGGCAACACCGGAGCGCCCAATCCGGCCGGGGCCTTTCTCGATTTCGTCGAAGACGGCACGGTCATCGTCCTTACGGGTTGCGCCGACATCGGTCAGGGTTCCAGCACCGTGCTCGCCCAGATCGCGGCGGAGGAGCTGGGAGTAAGCCTTGAGGACGTGCTCGTGGTGGC
>JACIYD010000300.1 GCA_014360105.1 Clostridia bacterium | reverse complement strand
GCCACACGGACAGCCGTCCCATACATACCGTCGAGTTCCCCACCAACTGGGAGCTTTCCACGGCGCGGGCGGCGCGCGTGGTGCGCTACTTCACCGAGGTGCACCGGCTAGAACCGCGGCGCTTTGGCGCCGTGGGCTACGGCGAGTTTCGCCCCCTGGTGCCCAACGACACTGAAGAACATATGGCGCTCAACCGGCGGGTGGTCATGCTGATCCTGGTGGCGGAAGCGCCGGCAGGCGAGGGGTTCTCCGTTGACACGGCAAAGTAAGCTTAAGCTCGGCGGAAAAAAACTGGCACTGGTCGGGCTCGCCCTGGCCATCGTCGTAGGGCTGCTGGCCTATCTTGGAGCAGGCGCGGGGCCGATCGGGCGGGTCCTTCCTCTTGCGGCGCGCGGGGGCGAGACCGAGGGGCAGCCGCGCTCTGAGAAGGCCTCACCTTCGCCCGCAACCTGCCGCCAGTTGGCCCTGGAGCCGCTGGTGGTCAACCTCGCCGAACCCGGCAGCCGCCGCTATCTGCGGGTGACCATCAGCCTGGAGTACACCGACGGCAAGGTAGAAAAGGACATGGAGCGCCTCGGTTACCGCGTGCGCGACGCCCTCATCCAGGTCTTGCGCGCCAAGACCGTGGCCGACCTCGCCCCCGACCGGGCGGTGGAGCTGCGCCGAGAGTTGCTCTCAGTGGTGAACGGGATCCTGGGCGAGGGCAAGGTAACAGGGCTTTATTTTCAAGAGTTCATTATCCAGTAGAGCTCCCGGCAGCCTGCGGTCGTAGGCGTGCCCGAGACGGCGTCGCCGCCCAATCGGCGAAAGCCGGCCGCGCGCATAGACGGCGAGAGGGCGGCCTTACGGCACAGTAGCTGATGGGGCACAGCGCCATAACGAAGGTCGGAGGCATTACTCGTGGCGGTGTCTGAACAGGAGACGGTTATCCGAAAGGCGGAGTTCAGCCCGGTAACTCCGGTACCCGGACTAAAGCCCGCCCGGGCGCCGCTGGAGGCGCTGGGCGAGGTGGTGGTCGAACTGAGCGTGGAGCTGGGGAGGGCGAGTGTATTGGTGAGGGACGTTCTCGAATGGCAGCCGGGAACGGTACTGCGCCTGGATAAGGTGGCCGGCGAACCGATAACGGCGCTTGTCAACGGCCACCCGCTGGGCAGTGGCGAGGTGGTGGTTGTGGGCGACCGCTTGGGCGTCCGTCTGCGCGCCTTCGGTGATCAGGGGCGGTGAGACGATGGAATGGCAGTTCTTCTGGGCACTGATGCGTCTTTTGCTCTTCCTGCCGCTTGTTCTCGGCCTGGCCTACCTGGCGACGCGTTATGCTGCCTCCCTGCGCTACCAGTGGCTGCGGCGGGGACCTTATCTGGCGGTAATCGAACACCTGGCACTGGGACCGCGCACCGGGCTCTACGTCATCCGCGTGGGGAACAGGTATTGTTTGTTCGCCGCTACCGAAGGCCGGCTGACTTTGCTCCGCGAGCTGGAGGACTACCCGGCGGCGGTGGTGGAAGCGCCGCTACGTTTGCCGTTTTTCCTGCGCCGCGCTCTACGGCGAAAGGAGAGGGAAGCCGGTGCGCCCTAGTCTCTGGCTGGTGCTGGGCCTGGTCGCCATCTCTTGCTTGGCCGGCGTGCGGCCGGCCGCAGCGCAGCCCTGGCCCGGCCTCGACCTAAGAATTACGCCTACCGAGGAGCCGCAAGGGGTGGTGAACACCCTGCGCCTGCTGCTTCTCCTGACGGCGCTGGCCCTGGCCCCGGCCTTCCTGGTAATGATGACCTCCTTTACCCGGATCGTCGTTGTGCTGGCCTTCGTCCGTAGCGCTCTGGCGACACAGCAGACACCCCCCAACCAGGTGTTGATCGGCCTGGCCCTTTTCCTCACTTTCTTCACCATGTACCCGGTCTGGCAGGAAATCCAGACGCAGGCGGTTCAGCCCTACCTAGGGGGCCAGGTGAGCCAGGAACAGGCCTTGGAAAGCGCTGCCAGGCCGTTACGGGATTTTATGCTGCGCCAGACGAGGGAAAAGGACCTCGCACTCTTCGTGCGGCTTGGCAAGATGGAGCCGCCCCGGACGAGGGAGGAGATTCCCCTGCGGGTACTGATTCCCGCGTTTGCCATCAGCGAGTTGAAAACCGCTTTTCAAATGGGTTTTCTCCTCTACGTTCCTTTCTTGATCATCGACCTGGTGGTGGCCAGCACGTTAATGTCCATGGGGATGTTCATGGTGCCGCCCATCATGATCTCGCTACCCTTTAAGATCTTGCTCTTCGTTCTGGTCGACGGGTGGTACCTGGTGGTGAAATCGCTCCTAGAGAGTATACGTTAAACAGGGTGGTGCGAAACGGCGGGTTTTGCGAGGCCGCCGGCCGGTGAGGGAGGAAGAGAGCGGTGAACGAGCAGTTCGTTCTGGGTCTTGCCCGGCAGGCGCTGACGGTAGCGCTGCTGCTTGCGGCGCCGGCGCTGGTCGTCGCCCTGGTTGTAGGCGTGGCCATCAGCATCTTCCAGGCGACGACGCAGATCCAGGAGCAGACCCTTACCTTCGTCCCCAAGATCGTCGCTGTTCTGGTCGCCATGCTCGTCTTCGGCGGCTGGATGTTAAACCAACTCCTTGCCTTTACCGAAAACCTCTTCGGCAATCTGGGCCAGTTGCTGCGGTAGGGCGGGGCGCAAAGGCGGCATGGTGGTGGACCTGGGCGTTTGGCAGGGAATACTCTTCATTTTTGCGCGCGTAAGCGCCTTTATGGCGGTCGGCCCTCTCTTCGCCTTGCGGCATGTGCCGCCGCTGGTGAAAGCGGGGAGTGGCTTAATACTCGCGGTGTTGCTCGCGCCGGTGGTGGAGGTGG
>JACIYD010000030.1 GCA_014360105.1 Clostridia bacterium | reverse complement strand
TGCTAGCGTAAAAGGCGCCGCCATTAGAACTGTGCGCTACCGCAGGAGCCTCATGGAGGGGCGGCCGCGGGAAGCCAAGCGTCTCCAGAAGGTCCTAGAGGGCGCCAACATCAATCAAACTTTCCTCCGTAGCCGCTGATACCTTGGGGGCCTCTGGCCGTGCGATGCTCGAGGCTTTGGTTCGCGGCGACGAAAACCCCGGAGTCTTGGCTGGGCTTGCTAAGGGGCGGTCGAAGAAAAGGAACGAGGCCCCCGCGGCGACCGAGTGCTTGGCTAAGAGGCAAGGGGCTTCCCCGCGGCAGGAAGCTATTTGCCACACTTCCCTATGGTACTATTTGGCAAGAGTGCATATGCCTTCGTGCCTTGGAGAGGGGCATTATAGTTGACAAGAACGCGTTATTGGCACCATAATGGTAATGGGGTGATGTTGTGCAGCGCACACAGATTTACCTTTATCCTGAACAACACCGGGCACTGTTAAACGAAGCCGCCAAAAGAGGCATCTCTTTAGCGGAATTGGTAAGGCAGATAGTGGAAGAACACCTAAACCGTCAGGCAAAGCTTCCAGAGACACCTAAAGAGGTCTTCCTCCGGATAGTAGGCATCGGGGCCAGCGGGAGGACAGACATTTCCGAGCGACACGACCATTATCTGGCGGAGGCCCTGAGCAATGATAATGGTTGATACCGGCGCTTGGTATGCAATTTGCGACGCTTCAGACAAAAACCACGGCCGGGCCAAGGAGTTTTACAAGCAGGTGGCAGGCACCATTCCCCTGGTTACCACCGACATCATTATGGCAGAGACCTGGACCTTGCTAGTGGCTCGCCTGGGCTGGGCCGTAGCCATAACCTTTTGGGAAACGATACGGGAAGCTGGTATTCCTGTCGTAACCCTGGAAAAGGTGGATATAGAGGCAGCATGGCATATATTAAACACTTTCCCGGATCAGACCTTCAGCTTTACCGACTGCACCACCTTCGCGGTGATGGAACGCCTACGCATCGAGCGTACCTTTACCTTTGACCGCCACTTCGCCATCTACCGCTACGGTCCGGCACGCAAGAGAGCTTTCACCTGTGAACCCTAAGCTGGCCGAATAAAGGTCCTCCAATTCAGCACGTGGCGCCGCAGAGCACATTGTACTTCAGTTCCCGGCATACCTGCAGGTCAGAAACGTTGGCCCATACCTCTAAGAACGGCACCCGGAACAGCACTTCTGGCGTCAAAACTTCGGCAGGCCCAACTCCGGGTGGTAGTACCGCGCAGCTTCCTCGTTCGCAGCGGAAGACTCTGGTCGAAAGGGTCAGCGGGGCCCAACCTACCCGCTCTTTGGGCGGTCTTCCCGCCTGCCGGAAACGCCCGTCACCAGGGTGCGCCTTGTTTGTCGCCACCCCCAAAGAAAGACGATCGACGCCGCCGCCCAGGGGATGAGTAAGGCTATTACCGGTGCGAGATAACGTGCCAGATCGAGGCCGCGATCGGTAAAGACCATCGTGAGCGAAGTATGAGCCAGTACCGCGCCTCCGAGGCAGATGATGATCGGGTAACGGCGCATCAGGGTGGCCAGCCAGTTGGCTCCAAGCACCAGGAGGGGGATACTCAGCGCCAGACCGAACACGACCAGGTCGACCCGGCCCCGGGCCGCTCCGGCAACGGCCACGATATTGTCAAAAGCCATGGAAAGATCGGCGGCCATGATAAAGCCGATGGCAGACCAGAAACGCCCGTCCGGTCGTACGTTTTTCTCCATCTCCATCTCTTCGCCGTTACCGGTAACAAGCTTGTAGGTGATCAGGGCAAGGATCGCGCCGCCGATGGCATGAAGGTAAGGAACGCGCATCAGTGAGGCGGCCAGTACCGTAAGCGTTGCCCGCAGGAGAATCGCCCCGCCCGCCCCGAGGAATGCCGCCACTTTGCGCTGGCCGGCGGGAAGATTCCTGATGGCCAGCCCGATGACCGCCGCGTTGTCGCCCGAAAGGGCCAGATCAATCAACACGATGGAGAACAGGGACCAACCTAACTCCACCAAAGAGACCCCCTTTTTTTTTGCTGTCGGCAGGAAGAGCTTGGCGTCCGCTTTTACGACCGGTCCTGCGCCCCATTATATGCACCACCGCCCGGCGGCGCTCATGTCTCCCGGCGGCCGCCCGCAGTGTTGCCTGCGGAAGTTAGGCTAATGGCAGTTGACCTGGCCGCCCGGCAACTGTTATATTGGGTTCGGCCGGGAGCGTGTAGCTAAGATCCGGTTGGGGGCGTGCCGGCGTGGCCCAGCACCGGTGACTGGTGAACTGCGGTGGAAATCCTCTTTACGCAACAAGAACTCGCCAGGCGCGTGACAGAACTGGCGCGGGCGATTGAAGCCGATTACCAGGGCAAGGACCTCCTGTTGGTCGGGGTGCTCAAAGGAGCGGTAATCTTCCTGGCCGACCTGATGCGTCACCTTTCCCTGCCTCTGGCGGTGGACTTCATGGCCGTAGCCAGCTATGGCGCGGCGACGAAGAGTTCCGGTGTCGTTCGCATTCTCAAGGACCTCGACACGCCACTGAACGCGCGCCACGTGCTGCTGGTGGAAGACATCGTAGATACCGGTCTTACCTTGCGCTACCTGCTCGATGTGCTTAAGGCTCGCTCGCCAGCCAGTTTAAAGACTTGTGTTTTGCTGGACAAGCGGGAGCGGCGCCAGGTCGAGGTTCCGGTCGACTACTGCGGCTTCGTTATCCCGGACGTTTTTGTTGTCGGCTACGGCCTGGATTATGCGGAGAACTACCGCCAGTTGCCGTACATCGCTGTCTTTCGAGCCACTTGAAGCGGGGCCGCCGACCGCACCGGCCGTATACGGCTGGTACGCTCGATGATGTGAGTTAGACCGCGAGGGCAGGAATCCACCGCCAAAAGGCGAACTACACCATGTACTTTTCGGAATTTCGGGGGAGGAGCATTTTGGACGCGGCGCGCGAAACGGTGATCCTTCTCGATTTTGGTGCCCAGTATAACCAGCTCATTGCCCGGCGGGTACGGGAATGCCGGGTCTTCTGCGAGATCCTCCCTTACTCCACTCCCTGGGCGGAAATCATGCAGCACAAACCGCGCGGTATTATTCTCTCCGGCGGCCCGGCCAGCGTGTACGGCGAGGAGGCACCGCAATGTGACCCTGCGGTTTTCCGCTCGGGGCTGCCTGTGCTGGGGATTTGCTACGGGATGCAACTGATGGCGGCCGTTCTGGGCGGCCGGGTAGCCGCGGCGCCGGGGCGGGAATACGGCCGGGCGCGGCTCACGGTCCTGGATGCAACAGATGCCCTTTTTGCCGGGCTGCCTCGAGAGCAGGACGTCTGGATGAGTCACGGGGACCAAATCATCGCCACCCCTCCCGGCTTTATCGTAACCGCCCGGACGGATTACGCGCCGGTGGCGGCGATGCGGGACACGCAGCGCCGTCTTTACGGGGTACAGTTCCATCCCGAGGTCCAACATACGCCCTTCGGCCAGGAGATCTTGCGGCGCTTTCTCTATGACGTTTGCGGCTGCACGGGCACCTGGACGATGCGTGCCTTCATTGACGAGCAAATCGAGCAGATCCGGGAAACGGTGGGCGAAGGGCGGGTTATTGCCGCCTTGAGCGGGGGCGTGGACTCCACCGTGGCGGCCGTGCTGGTACACCGCGCGGTAGGCGAACGGCTCACCTGCATCTTCGTGGACCACGGGCTTTTGCGGGAGGGCGAAGCGGAAGTCGTGCCGCCGCGCCTGGCACGCGAAGGGCTGCGGGTGATCCACGTTGATGCGGCGGCACGGTTTCTGGCCAAGCTGGCCGGGGTCACCGACCCCGAAGAAAAGCGCCGGGTCATCGGCCACGAATTCATCCGTGTTTTCGAGGAAGAAGCGCGCAAGGTGGGCCGCGTAGACTACCTGGTCCAGGGCACCCTTTACCCCGACGTGATCGAGAGCGGGACGGCGACGGCGGCGACGATTAAAAGCCACCATAACGTCGGCGGGCTGCCGGCCGAGATGGAGCTTAAGCTCATCGAGCCCCTCCGCCTGCTCTTTAAGGACGAGGTACGCCGGGTGGGATCGGAACTGGGCCTGCCGGAGGACATCCTCTGGCGGCATCCTTTCCCCGGCCCGGGCCTGGCGGTCCGTATTCTCGGCGAAGTGACCCCGGAGAAACTGGCCATCCTCCGCCAGGCGGACGCCATCGTCGTCGAGGAGATCCGCCTGGCCGGCCTTTACCGTGATGTCTGGCAGGCCTTTGCCGTTCTTCCTTCCTCGATCAGGAGCGTGGGCGTCATGGGCGACGGGCGCACTTACGCCTATCCCATCATCGTGCGCGCGGTGACCAGCGAGGACGCGATGACCGCAGACTGGGCGCGCCTGCCTTACGACGTGCTCGCCCGTATCGCCTCGCGCATTGTCAACGAGGTACCGATGGTGAACCGGGTGGTCTACGATATTACGGCGAAACCGCCGGCCACCATTGAGTGGGAATAGCCGCGGGTGGTGATGTTCTTGGCTTCCCGGGTTTTCTTTACCGATGCCCGGGCCACCGGGAACCGGAGCTTGTTGGCCAAACTCGACCGCCTCTTGCGCCGCGCCGGCCTGGACGAGGTGGCGGCCAAAGGAGAGCTGGTGGCGGTGAAACTGCATTTCGGGGAACGGGGCAACACGAGGCATCTCAGGCCGCAGTTCGTGCGCCGCGTCGTGGAAAGATTAAAGCGGCGGGGCGCCAGGCCCTTTCTTACCGACGCCAACACGCTTTACCGGGGCAGCCGGGCCAACGCCGTCGATCACCTGGAGACGGCGCTGGAAAACGGTTTTGCCTACGCGGCGGTCAATGCCCCGCTCATCATTGCCGACGGCCTCACCGGCAAGGACTATGTGAAGGTGGAAATAAACCAAAAGCATTTCCGCCAGGTTCATATCAGCAGTGCCGTCTATTTTGCGGACGTTCTGGTAGCCTTGAGCCATTTCAAGGGCCATGAGGCGACCGGTTTCGGGGGCGCGCTGAAGAACCTCGGCATGGGTTGCGGTTCCCGCAGCGGTAAGCAGCAGATGCATTCGGTGGTGCGGCCCCGGGTTAGAGCGGCCGTCTGCCGCGCCTGCAAACGCTGCCTCCAGTGGTGCCCGGCCGCGGCGATCAGGGTGGCGGAAGTGGCCGAAATCGATGCCGACCGCTGTCTTGGCTGCGGGGAGTGCGTCGTTACCTGTCCGCACGGCGCCATCACCATCAACTGGAAAACCGAGGTCGCCGACCTGCAGGAGCGCATCGTGGAATATGCCTTCGGTGTTTTGAAAGACAAGCCGGGAAAGGCCTTCTTCGTCAATTTCGTCCTGGACGTGACGCCGGATTGCGACTGCCCCTCCTGGAGCGACGTGCCCGTGGTACCCGACGTCGGCATCCTGGCGTCGCAAGACCCCGTGGCCCTCGACCAGGCCTGCTACGACCTGGTCAAACAGCAACCGGGCCTGGCCGGAACACGGCTGGACGACCGCCGCCACGGGCAGGCAGGAGTGGGCGACGACAAGTTTTGGGCCATCCACGGGGTGGACGGGACGATCCAACTGGCCTATGCCGCGGCCCTGGGCCTGGGCAGCCGGGAATACGAGTTGGTCAGGATATAAAGGGTTACCGCTTGCGGCCGGAGGCGGAAGGAGACGCAGGAAAAAATGACCGTAACGGAAAAGCCGAGGGTCGGACTGATGGTGGGCAGCCCCGGCGATCTGCCCCGCGTGCGCGAGGCGCTCACTCTGCTGCGGAGCCTGGGCATTCCCTGTGAGGTGGTGGTGGCTTCCGCCCACCGCACGCCGGAAAAAGTGCGCCGATACGCAACGAGCGCGGCCGGCCGGGGTCTGGAGGTGATCATTGCCGCAGCCGGTCTGGCGGCGCACCTCCCGGGCGCAGTGGCCGCCCAGACCACGCTGCCGGTAATCGGCCTCCCGCTTGCCGCCGGTACCCTGGGGGGCCTGGACGCCCTGCTGGCGATGGTGCAGATGCCGCCGGGTATACCGGTGGCCACCGTGGGCATCGATGCCGCGCGCAACGCCGCTCTCTTGGCCGCGGCCATCCTGGCCGTGCGGGACGAGGCTTTGGCAGCCAAACTGCAGGCTTACCGGAAGAAAATGGCGGCAGAGCAGGAAGCAAAGGCGGCGCAGCAGCTTGAAGCACTGCGGGGTGAGGAATGATGATTACGCGCTATACTCTGCCGGAAATGGGTAAGATCTGGTCAGAAGAGAACAAGTTTGCCCTGTGGCTGGCCATCGAAATCTACGCCTGCGAGGCCCAGGCGGAGCTGGGCAACATCCCCCGGGAAGCCCTGGCGGAGATTAAGGCCAAAGCCGGCTACGACCCGGAGCGGGTCGCCGTTTTGGAGGAGACCACGCGGCACGACGTCCTGGCCTTCCTCACCGCGGTGGCGGAAAGGGTTGGCGACGCGGCCAAATACATTCACCTGGGCATGACCTCCTCCGACGTCCTCGACACGGCGCTCGCCGTCCAGATGCGCCAGGCGGCGGACCTCATCCGGCAGAAGCTGCAGCGGCTGCGAGAAGTGGTGGCCGAACTGGCCCGGCGGCACCGGGAGACGCTCATGATGGGCCGTACCCACGGCGTGCACGCCGAACCCATCACCTTCGGCTTCAAGCTGGCGCTCTGGGTCAAGGAAATCGAGCGTCACCTGGGCCGCCTGGAGGCCGCCCGGGAAGAGATCAGTGTGGGCAAGATTTCCGGCGCGGTGGGTACCTTTGCCCACCTTGACCCCCAGGTGGAGGCCTACGTGTGTGCCAAGCTGGGGCTGAAACCCGCGCCGGTTTCCAGCCAGATCATCCAGCGGGACCGGCATGCGCATTATCTCTGTGTCCTGGCCGGTATCGCCAGTTCCCTGGAAAAGTTTGCCACGGAGATTCGGAACCTGCAGCGCACGGAGACTTTGGAGGTAGAGGAACAGTTCGCCAGGGGGCAGAAAGGATCCTCGGCCATGCCACACAAGCGCAACCCCATCACCTGCGAGCGGGTGGCCGGGCTGGCGCGCGTGGTGCGGGCCAACGCCCTGGCGGCGCTGGAGAACGTGGCCCTGTGGCATGAACGGGACCTCACCCACTCCTCGGTAGAACGGGTGATTATTCCGGACAGTACCATTCTGGTGGATTATATGCTCGCCAAGTTCATTCACATCATGGAAAACCTCCAGGTCTATCCGGAGCGGATGCGGGCCAACCTGGAGCAAACGCGCGGCCTCGTCTTTTCGCAACGCGTGCTTCTTGCCCTGGTGGCCAAGGGCGTGGCGCGCGAGACGGCCTATGCCTGGGTGCAGCGTCAGGCCATGCGCGCCTGGCAGGAAGGGCTGGATTTCCGGGAGTTGGTGCTGGCCGACCCGGAAATTACGGCCTATCTCGGCCGGGAAGAGCTGGCGGCGCTTTTCGACTACGCCTACTTTACGCGGCGCCTCGGTGCCGTTTTCTCCCGCGCCGGCCTGGAGGAAGACGGCGGCTTACCCTTGCAGGGGCAGTAGGACAAGAAGAAAGGGAGTACTCCTACGGGGCGCAGCCCCACCACGAAGGCAGGAAATTGCCGGGGGCGGAGCAAACCCAGGCCTAGGCCCCAAGAACTGGCACTTTGAGGGAGGGGAAGATTGGTGGCGACCAAGGGCGAGCTTCTTTACGAAGGCAAGGCCAAGCGCCTCTATCATACCACGGAGGCGGGCCTTTATTGGATGGAATTCAAAGACGATGCCACCGCCTTCGACGGGGCGAAGAAGGCGGTCATTCCGGGTAAGGGGTACTATAATGCGCAAATCAGCGCATTTCTTTTTGAGCTCCTCAGTAAGAAGGGCATACCGTCTCACTTTATCGCCATGGTCGGCGAAAGGGAGATGCTGGTCCAGGCAGGGGAAATTATCCCGGTAGAAGTGGTGGTACGCAACCTGGCGGCCGGCAGCATGGCCAAGCGCCTGGGGCTGGCCGAGGGTACGGCCTTGAAAAGGCCGGTAACGGAGCTGTACTATAAATCGGACGCGCTGCACGACCCTCTGGTAAACGAAGATCATGTTGCCGTACTGGACCTGGCTACCGCGGAAGAAGTGGCGGAAATGAAGGAGCAGGCGCTGCGGGTAAACGGCATCCTCTCCCGTTTTCTCGAGCGGGCGGGGATCGTCTTGGTGGATTTCAAGCTTGAGTTCGCGCGGAGCCGCGGCCGGGTACTTTTGAGCGATGAGATCTCGCCTGATACCTGCCGCTTCTGGGATGCTCAGACCGGCGACCGGCTGGACAAGGACCGTTTTCGCCGCGACCTGGGTGGCCTGACCGAGGCCTACAACGAGGTACTGCGGCGGCTGCAGCGCGTGGCCGTCGAATGAAACGGCGGGCAAGGGGCCGGAGGCGGCACGGCCCGCCTCAAGAAGGGTTGGTGCACGGTGTACTTGGCCAAGATTGAAATCATGCTCAAACCGGGGGTGCTCGATCCCCAGGGGGCGACGGTACGCGAAGCCCTGCACGCCCTTAACTATTCTTCCGTAGAAGAAGTGCGCGTGGGGAAGTATCTCGAGGTGAAGCTGGCGGCAAACGATCCCGCAGAGGCCAGGCGGGCGGTGGAGGAGATGTGCGCCCGGCTTCTGGCCAACCCGGTCATTGAAGAATACCGCCTCGAGATCGTGCCGGCACGGGGCACGGGGGAGGCAGAACCTTGCGCTTTGGGGTAATCGTTTTTCCCGGCTCCAATTGTGACGCGGACGTTTACCACGTCCTGGAACAGGTATTGGGCGTGGAAGTCGTCTACGTCTGGCACGGCGAAACAAAGCTTGGGGGTTTTGATTGCCTCGTCCTGCCGGGCGGTTTTTCCTACGGCGATTACTTACGCACCGGGGCCATTGCCCGCTTCTCCCCGGTGATGCAGGCGGTGACAGCCTTTGCCCACGCAGGCGGCCTGGTGCTGGGGATTTGCAACGGTTTCCAGATTCTGCTAGAGGCCGGGCTCCTGCCGGGCGCGATGCGGGTAAACAAAACGTTGCAGTTTATCTGCCAGGACGTCTGGGTGCGGGTGGAAAATGCGGCCACGCCGTACACCTGCCTCGCCCGGCCGGGCCAGGTGCTCCGCCTGCCCATTGCCCACAAAGAAGGGAATTATTACTGCGATCCGGCCACCCTGGCGGCGCTCGCAGCGGGCGGACAGATCGTCCTGCGCTACTGCGATGCCTCCGGTAACCTGAGCGAGGAGGCGAACCCCAACGGCTCGTTAGAGCACATCGCGGGCATCTGTAATCCGGAGGGCAACGTGTTCGGTCTGATGCCGCACCCGGAGCGCTGTGCGGAGGAAATCCTGGGTAACCGCGACGGCCTTTTGCTCTGGCAGTCGATCGTGCATTGGCTCAAGGAAAAGTCTTGAACGAGCGGGGGTTGAAGTGTGGGTTCGCAAGCAACGCCGTGGCGAGAAATGGGCCTGACCGACGAGGAATACGCGCGCATCTGCTCCCTCCTGGGTCGGGAGCCGAACTACGTGGAATTAGGCATGTTTGCCGTAATGTGGTCGGAGCACTGTGGCTACAAGAACTCCCGGCCCGTACTGCGCCAGTTCCCTACCACCGCCCCCTGGGTGATCCAGGGTCCCGGGGAAAACGCGGGGGTGGTGGACATCGGCGACGGGCTGGCGGTGGCCTTCAAAATGGAAAGCCACAACCATCCCTCGGCGGTAGAGCCGTTTCAGGGCGCGGCCACCGGCGTCGGCGGCATCGTGCGCGATATTTTCGCCATGGGGGCGCGACCGATCGCGCTGCTCGATTCTTTGCGCTTCGGCGAACTGGACGAGCCCCGCAACCGCTATCTCTTCGGCGGTGTGGTCGCCGGCATTGCCTGGTACGGCAATTGCATCGGCGTCCCCACGGTGGGCGGGGAAGTATACTTCGATCCTTCCTATGCGGGTAACCCCCTGGTGAACGTAATGTGCGTGGGGCTTTTGCGCAAAGAACAACTGCAACGCGGCGTGGCCGCCGGGCCCGGGAATGCGGTCATGCTCGTGGGGGCGCGCACCGGCAGGGACGGCATCCACGGCGCGACTTTTGCCTCCGAGGAGTTGAGCGAGGCTTCCGCCGCGCGGCGGCCGGCGGTGCAGGTGGGGGACCCCTTCAAGGAAAAGCTGCTCATCGAGGCCTGCCTGGAACTGGTGGCGGGCGATCTTTTGGTGGGGATGCAGGATC
>JACIYD010000003.1 GCA_014360105.1 Clostridia bacterium | reverse complement strand
CCGTATCTGCCGGAGAGGAGGCGCAGCGCCGGGCGGCCCTGGTGCAGCACCTGGTAAAGGAGCGGGGTTATTGTCCAGCCTGCGCCCAGGCGCTGTTGCGTCACGCCGGACCGCTGTTGGGACGGGCCTGGGGAGAAGAGCCGTGCTCACCGTCGCCCGTTGCCCCTTGAGCCGCTGGCCGGCGGCCGAGTTGGACCGGCAGCGCTACCGGCTGCGGCTGACCGGGGCCATCCGCCGGCAGTTACCGGAAATTGTGGGCGAAGAACAGTTACTGCGCGCCCGGCCGGGGGAGACCGTCCGTATCCCATTGCGTAGCGCGGGCGAGCCCTGCCTGTGCTTTGATGCAGCGCGTACCGAAGCAATCGGGCAGGGAAGCGGTTGCACTCCCGCAGGTAGAGTTCTGGGCAAAGCAAGCAGTGAGGCGGTCAGGAGTCCGGGTGACCGCCCGGGCTTTGATTACACGGAAGAGGGAGAAACCACCATAGAGGAGTTAACCGCTCTCCTCTACGCCGATCTCTGCCTACCCTTCCTCGAGGAGCGAGAAGCCGGCCCGCCCCAGGACAGCGGGTGCTGGTCGGAAATCGGCCTTTCCGGTCCGGCAGCCCGCCTTGACCGGCGCCGCACGTTGTTGGCCAATCTGCGCCGGCGGGCAATGGCGGCCGAACCACTGCTTGGGCCGCTTGACCGCGGCGATCTTCGCTTCCGTGTCCTGCGGGAAAACACTTCCGCCGCGAACCGCGCCGTGATCATCGCTATGATGGATACCTCAGGTTCCATGGGCGCCCTCGAACGGCACCTGGCGCGGAGCTTCTTTTTCTGGGCCTTGCGCCTGCTGCGGCTCAAGTACAGCCAGGTGGAAACGGTCTTCCTCGTCCACCACGTCGAGGCGCGAGAGGTTTCCGAGGCCGAGTTCTTCACCCGGGGGGCCTGCGGCGGCACGCGCTGTTCTTCCGCCTACCGCCTCGCACTGCGCCTCATCGAAGGGCGCTACCCGCCGCAGAACTACAACCTCTATCCCGTGCATTTTAGCGACGGCGACAACCTTCCGTCGGACAACCAGGACTGTCTTGCCTTGGTAGGCCGCTTGCTTGGGGTCTGCAACCTCTTTGTTTACGGCGAAGTGGCCGGCCCCCTCGGCCGCGCTGTGACCCTGGGCCGCCTTTACGAACGGCTGGGGGAGCCGAGGCTGGTTACCTTTACTTTACGGGATCGGCACGATCTTTACCCGGCGCTCAAAAAGTGCTTCGGTGCCGGTTAGCGGCCCTATCGCGGATCCGCCTTTTGCCGCACGTAGGCAACCGCTGCGAGGCGGACATGATAGCGGGCGCCGTTCTCAATAAGGATATGGTCACTGAAGACCTCTTGAAGGCGGCCGTGGACCGTACCGTTCCAGGTCGCCACTTCGACCCAGGCACCGACCATCTGTTTCAGGTGCTTAACAAAGGGAGCAAAAACGAGGCCGGTGGCTTCTGCTTCGGTCACGGCTTAAGCCCCCCCTTTCAAATGTTGGCTGTTTTAGCATATGATGTCAGCCCATCAATTGTTCCTTGCTTAACACGTCCAAAAAAACCTCATAGTTGAACACCGGGCACGTGGAGGGAACGTCGGTGAATACACTGGAAGAACTGAAAGAAATGGAACAGATGGTGGGCGAGGTGGCAGGGGTGGCCCGGGCTTTCGGGCTCGATTACGGCGACGTCCACTTCGAGCTTTGCTCGCCGGCGGTGCTACAGGGCCTTGCCGCTTACGGCCTGCCGCGCCGCTTCTCCCACTGGAGCTTCGGCAGGGCCTACCACCGGCTGCGCGCGTACCACGCCTTCCAGACACAAAGGATCTACGAGCTGGTGCTGAACACGCGGCCCGTACGGGCCTACGTCTTGGCAGGAGTACCCGCGGCGCACAAGCTGATGATCATCGCCCACTCCCTGGCGCACAGCGATTTCTTCCGCCGGAACGTGCACTTCGCCGGCCTGCCGGAGAAGATGGCGGAACACGCGGCGGCCCATGCCGAGAAGCTCCGGGTGTTTGAGGAGCGCTACGGCGGGGAAGCGGTAGAGACTCTGCTGGATGCCGTTCTTGCCCTGGAAGAACAGGTTGCCCCTGCCGGTCAGGAGTGCGCTGCTGTCGCGGCCGGGGCGGAGCGAGGAGCCGCACCCGCGATCGGGGGCGACCTGCTGGCTTTCCTCGCCGCCGCCAGCCCGGTACTGGCGGCGTGGCAGCGCGAGGTGATAGGCATGGTACGCGAAGAAGCGCTCTTTTTCCGGGCCCAGCGCGTGACGAAGATCACGAATGAGGGCTGGGCCACCTACTGGCACACTCGTCTCATGCGGGCACTCGATCTCGACACCGGCCGGTTGGTCGACTGGGCCAGGCTGCAGGCCCAACTGCTCCAGCGAGATCCGCTGGGTGTCAATCCCTACGGCTTGGGCCTGGCAATCTTTGAGGCTGTCGCCGACGGTCGCGTGCCGGCGTACCCGCCCGAAGGAGACGGCCCGGAGTCCCGGCTCTTCTGGGTGGGAAAAACAGAGGACGACGTTTCGCTTTGCCGCAACTACCTCACGCCCGAGTTGGTGGCCGCGCTCGACCTCTACGTCTACCGGCGGGTGGGGGAACAATGGGTGGTCACGGCGCCGGCTACGGCCTGGGAGACGGTGCGGGACGTCCTCGTGCGCCGGCTGACCGACGCCGGTTCCCCTCGCCTGGCGGTGCTGGACGCCAACTACCGGGACCGCGGGGAACTCTACCTGCGCCATCTCTACGATGGCCGCGAACTAGAGGTGAGTGGACTGGAAAAGGTGCTCCGTTGCCTCTATTTCCTCTGGGGTCGGCCGGTACACCTGGAAACGTTGCGTGGCGGGGAAACGGCGGTCCTTAGCTACGGTGTCCAGGGGCCCTCGTTGCGGCTGGTAGGCGCTTCTTAGGGTTGCTTGCAGGAAAACGGGCGGGCGTGTGGAACTAAGTGCCATAAATCGGTGAACAGGAGTGGAAGACGGTGGAAGACCTGATCCGCCCGTGCATCGCGGCCATTAAGCCCTACGAGCCGGGAAAACCAGTTGAAGAAGTACAGCGCGAGCTGGGCCTCACCGACGTCATTAAGCTTGCCTCCAACGAGAACCCACTTGGTCCGTCCCCCTTGGCGCTCAAGGCAATCGCTGGCGCCTTGCCCGACCTCTATTATTACCCCGAGGGCTCCTGTCGCAAGTTGCGGGCGGCCCTGGCCGAACGCCTGCAGGTGAGCATGGATCACCTCATCGTGGGAAACGGCTCCGACGAGTTGATCAAGCTCATCGCCGAAGCTTTCTTGCGGGAAGGCGAAGAGGTGATGATGGCCGAGCACAACTTTTCGGAGTACCTCTTCGCCGCCCAACTGCTCGGGGGACGGCCGGTTTTCGTACCGCGCAGGGGCCTACACCACGACCTGCGCCGCATGGCCGAGGCCATCACCGACCGCACCAAACTGGTGTTCATCTGCAATCCGTGCAACCCGACCGGCACCATGGTCGGCGCGGCCGAGGTGGAGGACTTCCTGGCGCGCGTCCCTGACCGGACGTTTGTCGTTTTCGACGAGGCCTACCGGGAATACGCTTCCGCTCCGGATTTTCCCGACCTCGTTTCCCACATCCGGCGGGGTAGAAAGAACGTCATTGTGCTGCGCACTTTTTCCAAGATTTACGGGCTAGCGGGCCTGCGGGTGGGCTATGGCATCGCGGACCCGGAAGTCATCGGCTGGATTCACCGCACCCGAGAACCCTTTAACGTCAACTTCCTGGCCCAAGTAGCGGCTGTGGCGGCGCTTGACGACGAGGAGCACGTGGAGAGAAGTCGGGCCATGGTTTGGGAGGGTAGGGATTATCTTTACCGGGGTTTGGCGGCCCTGCAGTTGGAGTACGAGCCGACCCAGGCAAACTTTATCCTGGTTAACGTACGGCAGGACGCACGGCGGGTCTTCAGCGAGTTGCTTAAAGAAGGGGTCATTGTTCGCCCGGCGGACATCTTCCGCCTGCCTACCTGGGTAAGGGTTACCATCGGTACCCCGGACCAGAACGAGCGTTTTCTCAGTGCCCTCGAGCGGGTTCTTGCCAGGCTTGGCTAATATCTAGTAATATTTTCCTCCTCCCGTCCATAAAAATAGAGTAAGACAACCCCTACGGGAGGAGGTTTTTTATGGGCAGGAAGCTTTTGGCATTGCTCCTCGTGTTCAGTCTGGCCGCCCTGGCAGGGTGCGGCGCCCTCCAGTCCGTCCGGGAAAAGCTGCCAGGCGGGGATGGGGCGCCCAAAGATGTGGCGCCGTCCGGACCGGCACCGGGTGAGGCAGGTACCGGCCAGTTGGCGGGTACGGCTCCAACCCCTGGCGGCGCGACAACCAAGGTCACCCTCTACTTTGCCGACCCTAGCGGCCAATACCTGGTGCCCGTTACCAGGGAGATTGCCAAGGTTGAGGGCATTGCCCGCGCGACCCTGCAGGAGCTGATTCTGGGTCCGGAGAGCGGCAGCGACCTCCTACCGACCATACCGGTTGGGAGCGTTTTGCGGGATATTAATATCCGCCCGGACGGCTTGGCCATTGTCGACTTTAGTCGGGAACTGATTACCAACCACAAAGGCGGAACCAGTGGTGAGATGCTCACCGTCTACTCTATAGTGAACACCTTGACGCAGTTTCCCACCGTGAAGAAGGTACAACTGTTGGTTGACGGGCAATATCAGCAGACGTTGGCCGGGCACCTAGACATCCGGGAGGCCTTGGCGCGGAACGAGAGTCTGATCATGCCCAAATAGGGCCTTCGCACGGCCCTACCTGTGATTGGTAGCAGGAAAAACGCCAACAGTCGAGAATAAATCTGCCAAATAGACAAGCTCTTACCAGTTCCGACAGGTGGGGAGGTCTCGCCCCTGTTCCGCCGCATCCTCGGCCTAATCTTTCTGCTTTTGTCTGCGCTCTTCGCCGTCCCTGCGGTTTCCCGGGCCCAAACGTTGCCCGGACCGGCGGTGAGAGTTTCTCTTGAGGGCACCGTGCTGCCGGCCGAGGCCTATGTGGATGCCAGCGGCCGCACCATGGTGCCTCTGCGTTTTGTCTCGGAAAGCCTCGGGTTTACCGTTACCTGGGAGGCGAAAACGCGCCAGGTGACCATACGCGGCGCCGGCCGCGAGGTGTGCCTCCGAATCGGCCAGAGCCGGGCGGTGGTTGATGGCCGGGAGAAGAGGCTAGACACGGTACCCGTCATCTACCGCGACCGGACCATGGTGCCCCTCCGCTTCGTGGCCGAAACCTTCGGCCTGGAGGTGGATTGGGAGGGGTCCACGCGTACCGTCCTGCTATCCCGCCCCAAGGAAGACCCTTCGCGGCCGGCCTGGGTGGAAGTGACGGCCGAGGTTGTGAACATCCGCACCGGACCCGGGACCGATTACGCGCGCAAGACCCAGGTGCAACGGGGTACAAGATTGCCCACCCTGGCTTACCGCAACGGCTGGTATGAGGTTGCCCTCCCCAGTGGCGGCCGCGGCTGGATTGCCGGCTGGCTGGTACGGGAAACCACAGCGCCGCCGGAGTCGGAGGGCAAGCGACGGGTGGCAATCGTGACCGAGGCCGTGGTGAACCTGCGCGCCGGTCCGGGCACGGACTATCCCTTGGTAGGCCAGGTAAGGCGCTACCAGCAACTGGATATCGTGGGCCAGGAGGGTGCCTGGTACCGGGTGGTGTGCGCCGGGCGCGAGGCGTGGATTGCCGGCTGGCTGGTGGCCGTCCGGGTGTTGGATGCGGCCGCCCGCAGCCCCGAGCCGGGTGAGGAACGGCCATCCGTACCGGGGGAAGCCGAGCAAGAGGGGCCGCCGCCCGGGACCCCGCCGGTGACAGTGAGCGCGGTAGAGGCTGGTGTCGAGGGCGAAGAACTGGTGCTCAAGGTGCATACCGGCGGCCGTGTTTGGTGGAGGCCCGGAAGACTCTACGAGCCGCTCCGCCTCTACCTTGACCTCACCCCCGCCGTCCTGGCGCCCCAGTTGGCGGCGTTCGAGCAACCCTTCGAAACGGGACCGGCGCTGCGGCTTCGCCTCGGCCAGTTTAACGAGGGCACGGCGCGGCTCGTCCTGGACCTGCGGCAGCCGGGAATTAACTGGAAGGCGATTAGCTTCGAAGAAGAGCCTTCGGTGCTCAGCCTGCGGGTGGGATTGCCCGACCTGCGGGAGAAGACGGTGGTTCTGGACCCGGGCCACGGCAGCCTCCAACGATGGGGCGACTCCGATCCCGGCGCCATAGGGCCGAGCGGGGTCAAGGAGCGGGAAGTGGTCCTGGCGGTGGCGCAGGAAGCCGGCCGGCTGCTGGAGGAAAAGGGTGCCAAGGTAGTTTTCACCCGTACCGGGAACGCCACTACCCTCGACCTCTACCAGCGGGCCGACCTGGCAAACAGCGAGGGCGCCCAGGTATTTGTGAGCATCCATGCCAACGCCAGCCCCTCGCCTGCCGTCGGGGGCACTTCAACCTATTATTGCGTACCGCCCGACTTGCCCGGTCAACGGGAAGCGCGGCGGCGGCTTGCTTTTTGCCTGCAGCGGGCTCTGGTGGCTCGGCTGGGCCTAGAGGACAAGGGTGTCCGCCAGGCGAACTTTGCCGTCCTGCGGGCGACCGCCATGCCCTCGGTCCTGCTGGAACTGGCTTATCTTTCTAATCCCGCGGAGGAGGCTCTTCTTGCCGACCCTGCCTTTCAACAGCGGGCTGCCCTGGCCATTGTCGAAGGACTGTTAGACTTCTTTGCCCAGGAATAGGTTTACCCGCGGGCTCCGCCTGCGCGACGGGCGGAACGACGGGAACGGCCGGGAGCGTGTCTTGGTTGACTCTACTGCCGTCTCCCGTTAGAATGGTGGCGTGCCGGAAGGGCGGGGAGGTCGGGGTCTTGGGGGAGATTCTGGTCGGCGGAGTGCTGCTTTTCGGCGCACGCGTCGGCGACGTCAGTCTAGGCACCCTGCGTACCCTCTTATTAGTTCGGGGCAACCGTTTGGTCGCGGCCGGTATCGGCTTTTTTGAGGTGCTCATCTATGTCTTTGCCCTCAACTTTGTCTTCCGGCACCTCGACACGCCCATTAACCTCGTTTTTTACGGCTTGGGTTTCGCCGCCGGAAACCTGGTGGGCGCCTGGCTCGAGGAAAGACTGGCCTTTGGCTATGCTACCGTCCAGGTGATCACCCTGCAGCAGCCGGAGAAACTGGCGGCCGACCTCCGCCGGGAGGGCTTTGGGGTCACCACGGTACAGGGCGAGGGCCTGGAGGGTAAGCATCTCATCCTCTACGCCATTACCAAGCGGCGCTTGTTGCACATGCTCTTGGGGCGCATCCGCGCATGGGATGCCCAGGCCTTTATAACCGTGCTGGAAACCCGGACAACGCGGGGCGGGTTCTATGGCAGGCACGGCAAGTAGGGGTCTTGCGGCCGCAGGCCCGGCGTATAATATGACCAGGGGTTGGTTTCCTTGCCTTCGCAACGTCCGCTCGGCGTTTTCGACTCTGGTGTGGGTGGACTGACGGTAGCCCGGGAGGTTTTCGTCCAGCTTCCCGAGGAGGATGTCGTTTACTTCGGCGATACGGCCCATGTGCCCTATGGCGGCCGGTCGCCCGAAGAACTGACGGCCTTTGCCGATGCCATCAGCTCTTTCTTGCTGCAGCAAGGCGCAAAGCTGATCATCGATGCCTGCAATTCCACTTCGTCGGTGGCCCTCCCTTACCTGCGGGCCAAGTACCCGGTGCCTTTTGTAGGCGTGGTTGAGCCAGGAGTGCGGGCGGCGTTGCGCTGTACCCGGAACGGCCGCATCGGGCTGATCGCTACCGAAGCGACCGTGGGTAGCGGGGCGCACCAGCGCCTGGCCGGTGCCCTCAGGCCCGAGGTCAGCGTTTTTGCCGTAGCCTGCCCGCGGCTGGTGCCCCTGGCAGAGGAGGGCGCGGTGGACACGCCGGAGGCCTATGCCGCCCTGCAAGAATACCTGGCACCCCTGCAGGCGCAGCGCATCGACACCCTGATCCTGGGCTGCACCCATTACCCCTTTTTTGCTCCTTTGATCCGCCGCATCCTCGGTCCGGCGGTAGTGCTGGTCGACCCGGCTCAGGAGACCGTCCGTGAGACGGCGCGCATTCTAGGGGCAAGGAACCTGAGGGCGCCGGTAGGGCGAAAGGCGCATTCGCGCTATTTCGTGAGTGGCGATCCGGCTTCGTTTCGGCGTGCGGCAGAAAAGCTTTTGAGATGGAATCTCGCTTCGGTCAAGCAAGTAACGTTACCCCAGGCAGGACCTGGCGACCTGCACTGCGCGAAGCCCTGCCCTACCGCTAATCCGGGGCCAACGGTAGAGGCGGTGAATGATGGAATTGCACGTGCTTGGGTGTTGGGCACCCTATCCCATACCCGGCGGCGCCTGTTCCGGCTACCTCGTAGGTGACGGTAAGTCTTTCCTTCTCCTGGACTGCGGCCACGGTGTGGCGGCCAAGCTTCTAGGCGCGGTTCCGCTGGAGGCGGTGACCGCCGTCCTTCTTTCCCACCTGCACCCGGATCACTGGCACGATTTGCCCGCCCTGCGTCATGCGCTCCGTTCCCGCGCCGGGCATAGGCTTGGCAGACACGTTGTTGCTCCCTTGCCTCTCTATGTACCCGGAGAACCGCGTGAGTTGTTCACCCAGATCTCTTCCTATCAAGAGGTCTTTGCGGTACAGGCGATTGAGGAGCTGTCCCCGGTCTGCGGCGGCAAGGCGGGCGGAGAAGGGGATTTTACTGCACACTTGGGGGCGGCAAGGGTTTGCTTTTACCGGACGCGGCACGTTTTGCCCGCCTACTGCCTGGAAGTGGTTCTCGGTGCCTCGCGCCTGATTTATACTGGTGATACGGCGTGGTGGGACGGTCTGGCCGACCTGGCGGCCGGAGCCGATCTGTTGCTGGCGGAAGCAAGCCTGCTCAATGTGGACAGGCCCCTCTTACCGGGTGACCATCTCACCGCGGCGGAAGCGGGACGGCTGGCGAGGGAGGCGGGTGTGAAGAGGCTCGTCCTTACCCACTTCTGGCCAGAATACGATCTAGAGGAGTTGCGGCGCGAGGCGCAGACCGAGTTCGGTGGGGAGGTAATCCTGGCGCGGGAAGGAGAAGTTTATCGCTTTTAGCCCCGGCACCCCTCTCCTCCTAGGTTATTCCCAGTTTGCCTCTTGCGGTCTTTGGCTTCCTCGTTGGCGCAAGCCTCGTGGGCCGAATTGAGGCTTGTGTTGTGCTTGAGGCGGGGCTGCGGCTTGTGCGCGCCATCCCTGGCGCCGCGGTGCTAAAGTCTTGCCTCGCCGAGCCAAAGACCGCCCGCCAAAAACGGGGACAGGTTAGCGTCTCCTCCTGGCGTATCCCCACTTTTGTCGGGCGGTCTTTGGCTCACAGCGAGAGACTTGAGCGTCGCGGTGAGCCGAACTCGCGCGAGGGCGAGGGCGGAGGCGGGCCGAAGGCCACGGATGGCCGAAGCAGCCGCGGCGCCATGGAGGGCGCCTCGGCCGGGAGCCCGCCGGAGCTCGAAGCGCGAGCCTTAGTTCGGCCCGCGAGGCTCACGGAACGAGCGGGAGCCAAAGACCGCAAGAGGCAAACTGGGGATAACCCAGGGGTGCTGGTTCTTACACCCGAGGAGTGGCTGGCCGGCGTAGCGAAATAGTTGAGCCCTATGGAGAAGACGGCAGGAAAATCCTACCGTTGTGGCGAATTCTTCTGTCCTATAGCGGCCGCCAGGCGCAGGCGAGGGGCTCGCTGGGGCAGATAGAGGCTCAGACCAACTGTGGGGCCCTCGGCAGTCAAGCAAAACCGGGCCGCTTATAGGCAAAGATGAGAACGCGCCCTTTAGTTGTAATCGCAATGGTCTTTGCCGCCGGCATTGCGGCGGCTTATTATTCTTCCTGGCCCTTAAGCCTTATAGGCCTGGCAGTGGCCCTGGCCGGCGTTGTCCTGGTTTTAGGCTTGGCCTTCTGGAGCGACGGCCGCGGCGGACCTGGAGGAAAAACAAACTCTGGAGAAGGAAATGGCGGCGGGGGTGCCACCGGGTGGAGTTTCCTGCCAGGGCCATTAGCTCCGCTCTTGCTTGCGGCCCTGTTTTTCTTCCTCGGCGCTGCCTGGGGCAGGCTTGATCTGGCCCAGAAGCGCTCCAGCCTGCTCGACGACCTCGACACCTACCTCGACTTAATCGGCCGGGTAACGGAAGAGCCGCGGGTGTACAAGAACCGCACCGTCTATGTCCTTGAAGCCTGGGAAGTGCGCCAGGGGGACCGGCGCGAGGCGGTTAGGGAGAAGGTCGAGGTCAGCGTTTACCGGCCCCGCGGGGAGGCGCACGGTGCGGACGGGTCCGGCCGCGCTGAAAACGGGACAAGCGTCGGTACTGGCGGGAACTCCGCCGCCACCGGCCCGCCTTACCGCTACGGCGACGTGCTGGAAATCCACGGGCAGCTTGAGCTACCCCCTACCGCCCGCAACCCCGGCGAGTTCGACTACCGCACCTACCTTGCCCGCCGCGGCGTATTTACCCGCATGGGTGTGGAACCCGAAAACGTGCGGCTGCTCGGCCACCGGCCCGCCAGCCCCTTTATGGAGCTGGTGTGCACTGCCAAGGCGCGGGCGCTGGCCGCCATTGAGGGGACCCTGCCGCCGCGGGAGGCCGGTATCCTGGCGGCCATCCTTTTCGGCGACCAGGAGCGGCTTGAGGAAGAAGACGTGGAGGTATACCGCAGCCTCGGCGTCTATCATGTCTTTGCCGTCAGCGGCCAGCAGGTGGGTTTTGTCCTTCTCCTCGCCCTGGCCCTTGCCCGCGTTTTCTGCCTAGGTGCCTGGGGCCGCTTTTTCCTTGGCGCCTTCTTGGTACTCTTTTACATGAGCCTTACCGCTTTCGCACCCTCGGTGACGCGGGCGGGGGTGATGGCCCTGGTGGGCCTGGGTGCGGCCGCCGTCGGTGAGGAAAACGATTCCCTGAGCGCCCTCGCCGCCGCCGCCCTGGCCATTCTTTTCTGGCGGCCTTATGAGCTCCTCGGCCCGGGCTTCCAGCTTTCCTTCCTGGCGACCTGGGGCATGATCTATCTTCAGCCGCTCTTGGACGATCTTCTTGGCTTCCTGCCCCCCTGGCGGCGTTACCTCACGGCGACCCTGGCGGCCCAGGTCGCCGTTCTCTGGCATACGGCCTTATACTTCAACATTGTTTCCCTCGGGGCGCTGCTGGCCAACCTGCTCGTGCTGCCGGTCATCGGCGCGGTAACCGTCCTCGGCCTGCTGCTTCTTTTTGCTTCCTTGCTCTTGCCCGCACTCGCTTCCTCTCTTGCCCTCGCCTGCGGCGGACTGCTTTACGGCCTCAGCGAAAGCCTCGCCGTCCTGGCAGGCACACCGGGCGTAGTCCTGGCCGTCGCTAGCCCACCCTGGTGGAGCGGCCTTGGCTATCTGGGACTTCTCGCTGCCTTGCCAGAACTGCGGCTGCGTCGTGCGGCCCTGCGGCCGCTGTTCGCCGCAAAACGGCCGGCCCTCATCTTCGTTCTCGGCCTCTTGCCTTGCCTCGTCCTTACTGCCTGGCGGCTCGCGCCGGGGCGGCCCGGTATCCTGGAGGTAGTTTTTCTCGATGTAGGCCAGGGCGACGCCACTTACGTTCGTACCCCGGCCGGGACAAACCTCCTGATCGACGCCGGCGGTACCCCTGCCGGCCGGAAGCACACCTTTGATGTGGGGGAAAAGGTCGTGCTTCCTTATTTGGTGCGCCGGGGGGTGAAGCGGCTCGACCTTGTGGTCAGCACCCACCCGGACGCCGACCACTTACAGGGACTCTTTGGCGTACTCCGCCATCTCCCGGCCTCGCTGGTGGTCCTGCCGCCGCCCTCTCTTTTCGGTCAGGGTTATACAGAGTTTCTTACCTTCCTGTGCGAGCGGGGCATTCCCTACCGTGAAGTGACCCGCGGGTCACTTCTGCAACTCGAACCCGAGCTGCGCCTGACCGTGCTCCACCCCCCAGAACCGGCCCCAAAGGATGAGGCGGCGGGCAACGGCGCCCTCTCCGGGAGCCGGCGGCCGGACAACAACCTTTCCCTGGTGCTCAAGCTGGAGAGAGGCGAAATCAGCTTTCTTTTCACCGGGGATCTCGAGGCGGCGGGGATGACCGAACTTCTTGGAGCTTGTACACCGCACGATCTCAAGAGTACTGTTTTCAAGGTGCCCCACCACGGCAGCCCACATGGCCTGGAGGAGCCGTTCCTCGCGGCGGCGGCGCCTCGCCTGGCCGTAATTCAGGTGGGACGGAACGAGTTCGGCCACCCTTCGCCCTCAGTGTTGCGCTACTGGCAGGAGCGAAACATTCCTGTTTACCGCACAGACCGGGACGGCGCGGTCACCATCCTTACGGATGGGAAAAAGCTGATCATACGGCCGTTCCTCTCAACATTGTAATGCGTGCCGCCGCAAGCAATGCGGTAGGTGCCGTCGCTTAGCCACGGCACCTTTTTGCTATTTCCTGCATAAAGTGGCAAGAGAAAGGAGGGAAAAGCAGTGCCCGAAGGAGAAGCTCTCTGGGAACGCTGGGACGATATGTGGACCTTCATGTTCCGGCGCTTCATTCTTCATGTGATTCAAAGGGATGACACCTTCTTTAACCTGGCACGCCGCTATGGGGTGGACGTCAACGAAATCGTCCGGCTCAACCCTTGCGCCGACCCGGAAAACTTGCAGGTCGGGCAGATCGTCGTCATTCCTTGCCCGCGCCGCCCGAGGCGCGATGACCCTGACTTCTTCGAGGCAAAATAGGGTACTTGCTCCCCAAGGGGGTTGGCCACGCGAAAAGCCGGTAGCCCTATTGGATGCGGCGGCTGCCGGCTCCTTCTTTCCTTATTGGCGTCGGCCGGTAAGCTTCAGGGTGGCCGAGATGGCCTGCGAACGATTCTTGACGCCCAACTTGCGGTAAATGTTACGCAAGTGGGTTTTGATCGTATCCGTGGCCAGATGGGTGGCAGCCGCGATTTCCTTATTGGTGAGGCCCTGGACCAAATAGTTCAGGATCTCCTTTTCACGGACGGTAAGTTCCTCACTTAGTCCTGCTTTCGGCGGGTGGGTACCGGGTAGCGGTGCCCCCTGGGCAAGGCGCGCGTAATCGCTGACTACGTGCCCGAGGAGGTCCGGATCGATGACCTTTTCCCCGCGGTAAGCACGGTGAATGGCCTCGGCAAGCTTATCTTGGGTTACCTGCTTCAGGATATAGCCACTGCCGCCCGCCTGCAGTGCCTGGCGGATGGATTCGGCGTCTTCGAAGATGGTGAGGAAGATCACCTTCGTGGCCGGCCGTTCGCTCAAGATGAGCTTTGTCGTTTCAAATCCATTGAGCCCGCCCATTTTAATGTCCATGAGAATGACGTCGGGATTAGTGGACTGCGCCGCGGCCACCGCTTCCCGACCATCGGCACAGGTGGCCACCAGCTCGATATCCTTGTACGGGGAGAGCATGGCCACCAAGCCTTCCCGTACCATGGGGTGGTCGTCCACTACCATCACACGTACCGCCATGTAACCTTCCTCCTTAAACGCGACCCGATGGGCAACCGCCCGTCGTGCTTACGGCATGGCTAAGGGCGGTTTGGTCATGGCCTTCTGCTCGCTGCCGCTCAGGGGGATGTTTACCAGTACCGCGGTGCCGTGGCCCGGCCGCGAATGGATTTGGCAGGTGCCGCCCAAAAGGAGTACCCTTTCCTCAATGCTTGCCAGCCCGAGGTGTTTGTTGGCCTGGGCCCGACTGTTGGGCGGCGGCGTAAAACCAAGACCATCGTCTGTTACTTCTAGGGTGACGCTATTCTCCCCCATCACCAGGCGCACTTTAACGCGGTTGGCGCGGGCATGCTTGATGGCATTGGCCAGCGCCTCCTGCAGGATGCGGTAGAGGGTGATTTCCACGTTGAGCGGCAGACGGCGCTCGGTGCCCTCGGTCACCATTTCGATGGCCGGACCCTGTTCGCCCCGCAAAGATTCGATGTAGGCCTGCATTGCCGGTACCAGGCCGTAATTGTCCAGGACCAAGGGGCGCAAGTTATAGATGATGCGGCGAATGTCCTGGATCTGCCGGCCAATGTCGTCCCGGAGGCGGGCCAATTCCTGTGCCAGGTCTTGCGGCCGGATGCTTTCCAACTGCGAGGTGAGGCGCTGCAGGCGGTACCACATGCCCAACAGCGCCTGAATCACACCGTCATGGATGTCACCCGCCACCCGCTTGCGTTCGTCCTCTTGCGCCGTAATAATCTTGTTTACCAGGTGATGCAAAAGCTGCTCTTTTTGTTCAAGCGCTTGCACCAGTTGAGCATTTTCCAGGGCGATGCCGGTTTCCTTGGCCATGGCGGCGATGATTTCAATTTCTTCCTGGGAAAAGGGTGTCCCCGGCAGCGCTGAAGGATGAGGCGGCCGGTCTACCTGCATAATCCCCACCGCCCGGCCGCGGATGAGGATGGGGGCGAAGACGGACCAGTGCAGTTCGAAGGTCTGGGCAAGGTCAGGGGGTACCATCTCATCCATGTTTTCCGGCGTAACTACTACCGGCCGCTGCGTTTTGATGGCGCGGCTGATGGCGGGGAAAGGTGGCTGGCCCCTGAGGGCCTTGAACTTTTTCTTTAGCACCGGGTCGTAAGCGCCGACTGCCACCTCCGGGATGAGGATGCCGGTCTCTTCCTCAAGGAGAACGATGGAGCAGCGACCCCTCAAGAGGTCTGCCGCCAATTGGGTTACCAGGTGGAGCACCTGCTTGATGTCCAGTGTAGAGCTGATGGCGCTCACCGTTTCCAGCCAGACGGCCAGCCGGCGCAAGTTCGGTTGTTTCTGGGAGCGGAGCAAGGAGTCCTGAATGAGGTCGGCAATGTGCCGTGCCAGCGGGATGGCCTTGTTCAGCAGGGCCCTTGCCTGATCGGGGTCCTGGTGAAAGACGCCCAATTCGATCACTCCTACCGGATCTCCGGCCCGGAGGATCATGGGCAGGTTGGTGCTGGCCGCCGGGTAAAGACCGGCCAGAAGAGGGGCCTCCCGTTTACGCTCAAAATAAGCCAGGCAGGGTTCGCCGGAGCGGTCGCCGGACTGTCCCGCCTGGAGGTAAATGGGCTTACGGTTGCCGCGCAAAAGCACGAGATGGGCCTGCCGAAAGCCGAAGTAGGCGGTGGCCGTCGACAGCACACCTTCGAGAGCCGCCCGCAGGTGCTTCCCGAAGCGGAAAAAACTGCTGCTGCGGTAGACGAGAAGCAGGGTGGGCAGGGGCTCTCCCGTACGGCCTTCTTCGTTTTCCCGGGCCGCGTTAGGACGTGTTTGCTTTAAGGAAAGGTTCTGCGCCACCGTTGGTCTCACCCGGATGAATTTATTAAACGCGCGCTGCGAAATACCTGCCGACCCGGTTCAATTTCGACCGATTCCTTGACAAACGGCGGGGGCTGTGCTAGACTTAAGGCGCTTGTGAGCAAGGCACTACACTCCCAGGGAAGGCGTTAAATGGAGTGCTTTTTCCTGGCCGGACCGGGGAAAGCGCGCCGGGCGGTATCCTCGCGGGGTGGCCGAGGTCACAGGGGAAATTTCTTTAGGAGGAATGGCTTTAATGCACGGTAGGGTCAAGTGGTTCAACCAGGAGAAGGGCTACGGTTTCATCGAGCGCGATGACGGCGGCGACGTCTTCGTGCAC
>JACIYD010000299.1 GCA_014360105.1 Clostridia bacterium | reverse complement strand
GTTCCTGCCGCCGTCCTAGGGGAGAAGCAAGGGACCGGCACCGGGGATGGGTCCTTTTGGGGCCCATCCCCCCTATGCCGACCGCACCGCACCGGGCGGCGGGCTAAATCCCCCCAAAAATCGTCGCCAGATCCTCCCGGGGCACGTCGAAAACAAGACCCTTTTCCCCCAGCGGTTCCTCGCGGAAGAAGGCGGGCAGGTCATTGGTTTCCGGACCGAGGCCGGCACCCTGGTTGAAGGCAAGTTCCGTGCGCAGGACCATCCTGCCTAAGTCCTCGGCCGCTACCTGCCCGCCCAGGTAGGCGGCAAGGAGGGCATCGAAGGTTTGGAGGTTCTCCGGTACCGGGCCCACAAAGATGCAAAGACCGGCCAGGTCGCAGAAGGCGCTGATGATTTGTAAGGTGAGGGAAAGGGCGACCTGGCCCTCGGGGCGGTGGATGTCCACATTGCCCCGGCCGGGCAGGCAGTTGCCGGCGGTGTGATCCGCCCCCATGGGGGAGGTGGCGTAGGTGACACCGGTGCCTTTTAGGGCGCGGGGGTCGTAGGCGGAAATGCCCTGGCCCTTGACCGCGGGGATGCGCTTGGCCCCTAAGATTTTGCCGGTGAGGGCGGCGCCGTGGCCGAGAAGGCGGCCCAGGGGGTCGCCCCGGGCGATTTTTTCTAGAAGGTTTTTTACCCCGGCTACATCACCGAAGGCCACAAGACCCGCCTCCATGGCCACGCCCAAGGCGGCGCCCATTTCCATGGTGTCAAGGCCAAGGTCGTCGCAGAGGTAGTCCAGGGCGGCCACCGCATCGAGGTCGCCGATGCCACAGTTTGAGCCGAGTAAGCCGATCGTTTCGTACTCCAGGCCGGCCGTGAGGTATTGGCCGTCGGGGCCGTAATAGACGTTGGAGCAGCGGATGGGGCAGCCGGGAGAGCAGTGGTGTCCGTTTTTGCCGCCGCGGGCCTGACACAGGGCGACCAGTTTTTCGCCGCTTAGCTCTTTGGCGTAAGGGGATTTCCCTTCACGGAAGTTGTGGGTGGGAAAGCCGCCCACGTGGTTGATGATTTCCACCAGCATGGCCGTTCCTTGTTGGGTGAGGGCGGTTTTGGTGCGGGCGAGGTTTTGGCTGAATTCGCCGGCCAGGGCGCGGAATCTTTTTGGGTCGGCGGGGAGGTTACGGGAGGTTCCCGGTTCAAGGACGATGGCCTTGATGCCTTTGCTTGCCAAAACCGCTCCCAGGCCGCCGCGGCCGGCGTGGCGGCAGGGGCGGCCTTCGGTGTCGGTGACGGCGATGCTTGCTGAAGGCAGGCCCTTTTCGCCCGCGGGGCCGATGGAGATGACGGCCGCGCGGGGGCCGTAGGTTTGTTTTAGTTTGGCCACGGTGGCGTAGTTGCCCAGGCCGGCTAGTTCTTGGGCCGGGAGAAGCTCGGCCGTTTCTTCTTTTAGCCTTAAGATTTGCCATTGGTTTTCTTTGGCCGGTTTTCCTTCGAAAACAAGGGCTTTGATGCCAAGGCCGGCCAGGGCGCGGGCTGCGGTGCCGCCGGCGTTACTCTCCTTGATGCCGCCGGTGAGGGGGCTTTTGGCGCCAAAAGAGAGGCGGCCGCTTGAGGGGGCCGGCGTGCCGGCAAACAGCCCCGGGGCGATGACCAGTTTGTTTTCCCTGCCCAGGGGGTCGGCCCGGGAGGGGACCTCCTCGGCGACCAATTTGGCCGTAAGCCCCCTGCCCCCAAGGTGGGTGTAGTCTTCCTTTAAAGCTTGCTGGTAGATCTTGCCGGTGTACACATCTACCCGGATCAGCCGGTTGGGCTGTGTCATAGGGTACCTCCTGCATCCTGAATTAACCCATTCCCTAACTCTCATCCGGCCCCCATCACCGTGAAGGAGTTCGTGCCAGCAAAAACCACTTGGGGTCGCGACCCGGCTAGGCGACCTCGGAAACCACCGATTCTAGAACCGCCAGACCCCATTCGAGTTGCTCGTCGGTCACTACCAGAGGTACGAGGAACCGCACGACGTTATCGTAAATGCCGGCCTTCAAAGTGATCAGACCCTTGGCGGCGCAGCGACTGATAATCTCCGAGGTTTGGGCCGTGGCCGGTTCCTTGGTCTTCCTATCCCTCACCAGTTCCATGCCCACCATCGCGCCCAGACCGCGTACATCGCCAACTAGCGGGTATTTCTCCTTCAGGGCCGTCAACCGCTCCAGCATCACCTGGCCGATGTGCCTTGCCCTCGCCGGCAAATCGTCGGCGCTCACTTTATCGATGGCCGCCAGCGCGGCAGCACACGAGACCGGATTGCCGCCGTAGGTCCCGCCGACCTCTCCCGGCGCCGGCGCATCCATAATCTCAGCCCTTCCTACCACGGCGCTTAAGGGCAGCCCGGCGGCGATGGACTTCGCCAGGGCCATCAGGTCGGGCTCAAGGCCGTAGTGCTCGCTGGCAAACATCCTGCCCGTGCGGCCAAAACCGGTCTGGATCTCATCTACAATATAAACGATGCCGTACTGCTTGCACAGCTCTTTGAGGCCCAACAGAAAGTCTTTGGGACAAACGATAAAACCACCCTCGCCCTGCACTACCTCCACCACCACCGCGGCGATTTTCTCCGCCGCCGCCTCGGCGGCAAGGAAGCGCTGGACGTACTCCAGGCAGTGTAGGCCGCAGCCGGGATAAGTAGCATTGAACAGGCACCGGTAGCAGTAGGGCGAGTGAACCTTATATACTTCCGGTGCAAAAGGGCCGAAGCCGAACTTGTACGGCTTCACCTTACTGGTGAGGCTCATCGCCATCAGGGTGCGACCGTGAAAGCCGCATTCCAGGGAAACGATGCCGGGCCTCTCGGTGTACTTG
>JACIYD010000298.1 GCA_014360105.1 Clostridia bacterium | reverse complement strand
TGGAAAGCGTCACCTTGCCGGCCCAGGCCTTTGCGGGAGAAAGCGCGGCACTTCAGGTAAGGATAAGCGCAGACTGCCCGGCCGCGGCCGTCTTGCGCATCGAGCGGGACGGCCGACTGCTGGGCCAATCCGCAGTCAGCCTGCAGGCGGGAGATAACCGCTTTTCTTTTGCCGTCGCCGTCGGCGAAGCCGGATTGCACCGGTACCGGGTATCCGTGGAGGCGGACCCCGCTGTGGATCACGTTCAGGCCAACAACGGCGGCGGCGCCGTCCAGCGGGTGCTGGGGCCGCCGACGGTGCTGGTCGTGGCCTCCGCGCCGCAAGAGGCGGCAGCGCTGGTGCGGGCATTACGGGCACGCGGCGAGGTGGAAGTGCGGCTGGCCGGTCCCGCCGATTTGCCCAACGACCCGGCCGGCTGGGCGGCTTACCGGGCCGTTTTCCTGGTCAATGTGGCCGCCTTTGAGCTGGGTGCGCAAGCGATGGCGCAACTTGAGGCTTACGTGCGGGACAGCGGTGGGGGCCTGGTGATGACGGGAGGAAGCGATGCCTTCGGCCCCGGCGGCTATGCCGGCACCGCCGTGGAGCGCGCCCTGCCCGTGGAGATGCACCTCTCCGGCCGGGGCGAACAGCCTTCGCTCGGCTTGATGCTGGTCATCGACAAATCGGGCAGCATGGCAGATCTAAAAATGGAACTGGCCAAAGAGGCGGCGGCCCGGGCCGTTGAGCTTCTCACCGTGCGCGACCGGGTGGGCGTGATCGCCTTCGATACGGGGGCCTGGCCGGTGGTACCCCTGGCGCCGGTTGCCGACGAAGAAGCGATCAAACGGCAGATCGGCAGCATTTATGCGAGCGGCGGCACGGAAATCTACCCGGCCGTGGCTGCCGCCTACCAGGCGCTGAAAGAAGCGCCGGTACGCATCAAACACATCATCCTGCTCACCGACGGTGTTTCCGCCAGCGGAGGCCCTTATGTCGACCTGGCCCGAGAGATGCGCCGTGCCGGCATTACCCTGAGCACCGTGGCCGTGGGACCGGACGCCGACGCCGGCATGCTCCTCGCCCTGGCCGAATTGGGCCGCGGCCGTTTCTACGCCACCGCCGACGCGGCCAACATCCCCTCCATCTTTACCCGGGAAACGGTGATGGCCGCGCGCAGTTATGCCGTCAACGAGCGCTTCTTCCCCCAGATCGCCGCGGGCGGACCGCTCCTGCGGGGCTTAAGCACCGTCCCGCCCCTGGACGGCTACGTCGCCGTCACACCCAAGGCCCGGGCCGAGGTGAACCTTATCGCACCCGGCGGAGACCCCATCCTGGCGGCCTGGCAATACGGCCTGGGCCGGGCGGTGGCCTGGACGCCCGACGTCGCCGGCCGCTGGAGCGCGGCCTGGGTCGCAAGTCCCGCCTTCCCCCGGCTCTGGGGTAACGTGCTGAGCTGGCTCCTGGGTACTGCCGCCGGGCAAATGGAGATCCGCACTTCCCTGGTGGAGGGCGGCGGTGGCCGCCGCGCGCGCATTCAGGTGGACGACCCCGGCGGCTGGGCGGAAGTGAAAAAGCTGGGGGCCCGGGTCACGGGGCCGACGGGCGAAAGCCGGAGCTTGAGCCTCGCGCCGGCAGGTCCGGGCCGTTATGCTGCCGAGGTGCCGGTGCCGGAGACCGGCGCCTACCTCATCGGCGTCGCCGAGGGCGAGCGGTTGGTTGCGCAAACCGGGTTCGTGGTTCCTTATCCGGAGGAATACCGGCATGCCGGTACCGACCTCGCCTTCCTGGAGCAGGTGGCCCGCGCCGGCGGGGGAGAAGTGCTGGCGGCACCGGAGGCCGCCTTCGCCCGCAATCTTCCCCCGGTGAGGGCCGGACGCGATTTTTCCTCCCTGCTTCTTGCCCTGGCTGCCCTGCTCTGGCTGGCCGACATTGCCGGGCGGCGCCTCGTCTTGGGCCGCGAGGAACGGGCGGAGCTAAGACGCGCCTGGCACACACTCGTTGCGCGCGCACTGGGCAGCATCAGGCGCCGTTTGGCGCCGGCCGGTGACGCAGCTGCCGCGGCCTGCTCCCTGGAAACGGCGCAGCGCCTCAAAGCCAAACGCCTGGGTGAGAGACTGCGCCAAGCGGCCGTGCCCGATACGATTAGCTCCGGCGCCACACGGCAAGACCTTGCTACCGCAGAGCCCCCGGTTTCCCGCACCGGCACCCCCGGTGGGGTAGCCTCTGCGGCGGCCGCGGGTGGCGCGGGAGAAACGGCCGCCCCCTCGCGCACGCCAGAGCCGGCCACTGCCGGTCCTGCCGTTCCTCCCGGCCATGCCGGTGCCCCAGCGGAGCCGCCGGCGGCCGTGCCGGAAACGACCGCCGCCCGGCTGCTGGCGGCAAAAAGGCGGCGCCGAAGTGCGGGCTGTGGAGGGAGCTAAGCTTTGGCCCGCGTCTTATTTTGCCTTTGCCTTGTGGTTGAACCGCAGGTTAAAATGCGTAAGGGTCTACCGGAAGGAACAAAGTGGAGATACGTCAGCGGACTTAATTTTTCTTGCGCCCCGGCCCGGCCTGCGGTATAATTTAGCCAGGTCTTGATTGTTTTCTCCTGTCGCCGGCCCCCGCGGCAAGCGAGCCGGCCCGGAGACCGAAAAAGCTGCGTCGTCTGCGTCCCCTTGCCGGGAGCCGGACGCGGACCCGAAAATTGCGGGCGCCGAGCCCGCCGGAAGACACCGAAAATGAGGCGCTGTCAACCGTTCCGTTGGCGGCGCCTTTTTGCTTTTCCCCGCCTCTAAACGCCGCGGCCTCCAGTCCTTCTCTTCCGGCCGCGAACTTCCCCGAAAAAGCAGGAAAGCGGCACCTTTTCCGGTGCCGCTTTTTTCCCGGTA
>JACIYD010000297.1 GCA_014360105.1 Clostridia bacterium | reverse complement strand
TCGACGGTGTCAAGCGTAATCCCCGCCTTCGCCGCCACCGCCCGCGCGTGGCCGGCACTCTCTGGGGCGGTGTCCCGCTCGGGCAAAAACAGGCCGACCACTCGCTCCGGCCCCAAGGCCCTGGCGCACAGGAGGGCCACCACCGCCGAGTCTAACCCGCCGCTTACGCCCACCACCGCTCCCCTGGCCGCGGCAGCGGCCACACACTCAGAGATAAAGGAGCAGATTTTTCTTGTCGCCCTGTCACAATCAAGCGCAAGACCGGCCCTTAAACCGCCTTCCACCGACACCTTGGCCCCTTTTTGGCACTAAATCATCGGCCCTTAGGTATGGTATTCGCATCCTTGGGCTCTCAAGTACTATCCTTATTCTATCATCTTAGGAATGCCCCACAGCATGACCAGAGGTGCCCCTGAAGCGCACCAGGTCCATGACCAAACAAGATGATTGCTCTTTTAAGACCGGCCGCAGTCTCCACCTGAGCAAGCCGCCAGCGTACTGCCCGCAAAAGAACGCACCCACCAGCGGCGGGAAGGTTGGCCAGCCAAAACCGAGGTTAAGCGCCAGGCGCAAGGCGATAACGGCCGGCACAGGCGTATGAACGGCAAGAAACCAGGAAAAGGTGAGCCTGGGCACATTGGCCCGCCAGTATCCGAAGGGAAGGTTTAGGAGGAAGACCAGGCTGGCTAAAGTGACCAGCCAAAATAGCATTTAGTTTTCCCTCCCCGCGCGATGTTGCTGCAATTAAGCAGGCTCACATGCACGCTTCCAGGGTGAAACCTCTAGCGGTGCCGGCGGCTAAAGCTGTTCCTCCAGCGCCGCGCGGGCCCCTTCGTCGTTCCAGCCGGTGTCGATCAGGGTGTTGCCATGCGGCCCGGGCAGGTAGTAGGCCAAAAGGTAACCCGGCGGATTGTCCGGCATAGGCACCGCAGTTGGAATACCCCGGGGGCAACCTCTGGTGGCCTTCTACTCTTCACCGGTTCTCAACACCGTTCGTTGCCGATCCCCAGGGCATGCCTGCCCGGGAGGAATTGGACCCCGGCTTTTCGGGCAAGGGTGGCATCGAGGCCGGGGCGGCTTACCACCCGGGTCAGGGGTTGGCCGGCCAAGCGGCGGAGCCTCAAGCCCTGGGGGCCATAACCAGAACCCAACGCTTGGCAACATTGGATTCGACGCAAGGGAGAGAAGCCTTGAAGCCTGCGGGGCGGTATGGCCACCGCCCTGGCAGGCCATGTTACCCCTACCGCTCGGCACCGGCCACCCGCCTAGAAAGCAAGCGCCCGGCCAAGGCAAGGCAAGCCGCTTGGGGCCGGGCACTGCCGAATGTAGGCGCCAAGGGCAAACACCAGGACGGCCCAGCTTCCGCTCAGCCTCTTCTGCCGCGTCCAGGCACGGCGCACCCTAGTTGGTCCAGATCGGAGTACGGGGCCCCCGGCCCATCACCCGCCGCCTCCTGCCGGGTGCGGCCACCCTGGGGCTTCCAGGCGCCGGCGCCCTATCCGGGCCACCCGGGAGCGGTCCGAGGACCGGCAACGGGGGCGAACCAGGGTAATCTCAGTTCTCCCGGCTGCCGTCGGTGGCCAGCACGGCCAGGGCCTCCTCGAGGCTGTCGGCCTTGAAGACCTCCCGCCGCAGCTTCTTTAGCTGCTCTAGCTCCTTAAGGCCCTCCAGGGAGGTGGCCACCCAGGCGGGACACTCCCCGAAGCGGCTTTCCAGAAAGTCCAGGATGGCCGTCCGGGTTTCCTCGAGCTTGCCTAACTCTACACCTTCCGTCCGGCCTTCCATCCGTCCCTTCTCGTGCCAACTGGTGGTGAGCTGCATGATGGCCTCTACCTCCTTCTGGTCAACGCTCCCCAATTGCCGGTCAAACTCCTCTTCTTCCTGGGGGCTTAGCTTGAGATAGGTTTCAAAAAAGGCGGCGATCAACTCCATCCTGGCGGGGTCGAGCTTCATCCTGGTGAGCATGCGCAAGAACTCGATCCTGACCCTTACCTTCTCCTCGGGCAAAAAGCCCATCTTGCTCAAAAGGGCGGCGGCCACCGGGTTGTCGCTCTGGATAAAGTCCCGCCAGTACAGCTTCTTTAGCTCGAGCTTATAGAAGCGAAAGCGCAAAACGTCCAGGAAACTAAAGCCGAGGCTAAAGGTATCGGGCTCGTCTCTTGCCTGGTCGTAGGCGAAGACGGCCACAGGGAGGATGCGGCGGCGGTACTTTTCGTAGAGCCGGCTGAAGTAGATGTACATCCTTTCGGCGAATTCTTTCTGCACGTAGGCCTGGGGCTCGATGTGTACCAGGATGAGGCCCGGCTCGTCTTTGAGCCTGGTCTCTACCAGGATATCTACCTCGTGCTTCTCCCCGGCGGTGAGGTCGGTGAAAACCTCCTGCTGCAGGAATTTCACATGCCCGAAATCGATGGCCCGACTCGCCTCGGGAAAGAAAAGTTCCATGAAGGCGGCAAAGAAGGTTTCTAATAGCTCCTTGAACAGGCGGTCGTGGTCAATGTGGTCTTGGGCCAATGGCATCACCCGAGTGGATTCTAACACTTTAGAAGCACCGGCGGCAACACCTGGGTGGCGCGGTCCGGCCGTTAGAAGGAGCGGACATGACCTGGCTTACCATATCGAGGCTCCGGTCCAGGTCGGCCCGTCACTTTTCCATGGTGGCCAGTTGGAGAGGCCAGGCCAAAAACAAACCCACCTGCCGTTCACTCAAGTGGGGAGCGTCTAATCATGGTGCGCGGCAGGCCTTTCACCCCTTGGGCCTGCTCTTTCCCGCGAGTTTGGCGGCAGGTGGGTTGTTCATTGTTTTCGACGGCCAGCGGCGTTTTCCTTCCGAAGAAAATCCTTTTCGGCC
>JACIYD010000296.1 GCA_014360105.1 Clostridia bacterium | reverse complement strand
TAGTAGGTCTGGCCGCAGAACTGGTACAGACCTCTCCCGCGTGCGCACCACTTTTGCCCCATCTGCTCGGCGATCTTTTGGTGGTTACCCGCCTGGAGGTGGCCCTGGCCATCGCCCGGCGGCTGGGTTACCGGGTGCGCCTGGTAACCCTTGAGGGTGAAGTGCTGCAGCCAGGCGGCGCCCTAAGCGGCGGAAGCAGCCGCGGCCGGAGCGGTGGCCTGCTTGCCCGGTTGCGCGAAATCGGCGAACTGACCGCCCGGGTGGAAGCGGTCGGAAAAGAGCTCGGCACAGAGCAAGAAGCCGCGCTCGCGTTGCAGGCCGAGCTTGCCGGCTACGCGGAAGAAGAAAGACGGCTCCAGGAGCGTGTCTGGGCCCTGCGCTCGGCGCTTGCGGCCGAAGAAGAACAGTGGCAGGAACTGGGCCGGCGCCAGAGGGCAACCGCGGAGCACCTGGCGGTGGTGGCCCACGAATTGGCCCAATGGGAACAGGAGTTCCAGGCGCTTACCGCGGTGCGCGGCGAAGGCGAAGAACAACTGGCAGATCTTCAGCAAAGGCTCCGGGACCTCACGGAGGCCGCCCAGGACCCCGAGGACGGATATAGGCATGCGGAAGCAAAGAGGGCCGAGTTAGTTGCCGCGCTCGAGAAGGGGCGGGAGCAGCTCGTACTCTTGGAGCGGCGGGAAGAGCATCTGCGGGGCGGGCTCGCCGGACTGAAGGAATTGACCGACCGTTACCGGCGGGAGGAAAGGGAAAAAGAGGCGCGCATCCAAGAACTGGCAGCGGAGCTACGGGCGCTTGCCGACACACAGCAAGAACTGGAGCGAGAGATGGGCAGACTCGAGGATGCGGAGAGAAAACAGCAGGAACAACTGGCGGCGGTAGAGCAGGCTTGCGCCGTCCTGGGAACGGAACTGAGAGAAAAGGAGGCAGCGCTTGCCGCACTCCGCGCCAAGAAAAACGCCCTGGAAAAGAAGCATTACCAGGTGCAATTCGAGGCGGCGGAAGAAGAGATGCGCTGGCACGCCCAACTTGACCGGCTGCAGCAGTTCGGCTGGCGGGAGGAGGAAGGCCTTCCCCCGCTAAGCATTGCAGAGCCCGAACTGCGAGAAAGACTGGCACTTAAAGAAAGGGAGAAGGAAGAACTCGGTGCGGTAGACCTGGGCGTCCTCGCCGAATACCAACGCCTCGAAGAACGCTACGCGTATTTTGCCCAACAAGCCCAAGACCTGGAAGCGGCCCGCGGTTCCCTCAACCGGGTCGTAACCGAAGTGGAGCGGCTGATGGAAGAGCGTCTGAGAGCCGCCCTGGAGGCGGTGAACGGGGAATTGCTCCGGGTTTTTCCCGCCCTTTTCGGGGGAGGCAAGGCGTGGCTGGCCAGTGCGGGAGAGGGAAGGCTGCTCGACGGAGGCCTTGAGCTCCTTGTGCAGTTGCCGGGCAAGCGCGTCCCGCATCTAGCCCTCCTCTCGGGCGGGGAACGGGCGCTGACGGCGATTGCCGTCCTTTTTGCCCTGGTAAAAGTTAAGGGGAGCCCTTTTTGTGTGCTCGATGAAATCGACGCCGCGTTAGACGAGGCGAACGTCGTGCGTTTCGCGCGTTTTTTGCGCGACCTGGCCGCGACTAAGCAGTTCATCGTGGTTTCCCACCGGGCCAGCACGGTCGAACAGGCAGACAACGTTTACGGCGTGACCATGGAGGAGGAAGGCGTCTCGCGCCTCGTCTCCCTGCGCCTGCCGCGGGCAAAAGAACACCAACCGTCTCGGGATAACGTCGGAGAGCGAGAAAGGGGCAGCAGTCTTGTCGTTACTGGCACGGTTAAAGCAGGGGCTGCAGAAGACGAGAAGCAGCTTCACCGAGCGTCTGGGTGAACTCTTGCATTTATACCAGGAGCCGGGAGAGGAGTTGTACGAAGAGCTGGAGGCGCTCCTGGTCGGGGCCGACGTCGGCCTGGAAAACAGTCTTATGCTGGTGGAAAAAATCCGCCAGCGGGTCAAGGCGGAACGCGTGCGCAACCCGCTGCTGATCCGCGAGATGCTCAAGGACGAGGTCAGGGCCATCCTGGCAGCGGACCATGTACCCCTTCGCTTGCCGGGCAATCCTAGCGTCATCCTGGTGGTCGGCGTAAACGGCGTGGGCAAGACCACCACCGTGGGTAAGCTGGCCTGGCGTTTTCGGCAAGAGGGTAAGGGCGTGGTATTGGCCGCTGCCGATACTTTCCGGGCGGCCGCCGCGGAACAGCTTGCCATCTGGGCAAAACGCACGGGCGCAGAGTGCGTGCGGCACCGGGAAGGGGCCGACCCCGCCGCGGTGGCCTTTGATGCGGTAGCCGCAGCCCAGGCGCGGCGCCATGAGGTCGTCCTGGTGGACACCGCCGGCAGGCTACATACGAAGAGCAACCTCATGGCGGAACTAGGTAAGATCAACCGGGTTATTGGTCGCAGCCTGCCGGGTGCGCCGCACGAAACGCTCCTGGTTGTCGACGCCACCACGGGGCAGAACGCTTTGCAGCAGGCTGCCATTTTTCACCAGGCAATCGGGCTGACCGGGGTGGTTCTGGCAAAGCTCGACGGCACGGCCAAAGGGGGGATTGTCGTCGCCATCAAGCAAGCCTTTCGCCTGCCGATCAAGCTGATTGGTGTAGGGGAGCGCGTGGAAGATCTGGAAGACTTCGTTCCCGAAGCCTTTGTCGAAGCCCTTTTCGGGGAAGGCCAGTAGTTGGAGGAGGCGGCCCAAAAGGCCCCGCAGCGAAGCTTACGGCAAACGAGGGAGTCTCTCAATCTCACCGGCTTGCCGTCGCGACAGCGAACCGAGGCCCCTAGGTAGAAACTGGTGTTTCGGAGGAAATCATGGCG
>JACIYD010000295.1 GCA_014360105.1 Clostridia bacterium | reverse complement strand
ACAGGGCTTGCAACAGGGCTTGCAACAGGGCTTGCAACAGGGCTTGCAACAGGGCTTGCAACAGGGCAAGCTCGAGGAGGCCCGCACGGCCGTTCTGGAATTCCTGGAAAGCCGCTTCAACGCCCGGCCCGCCCAAGCGGCCGCGGCCCTGGACGCAGTCCAAGACCTCGAGCTGCTGAAAAGGCTTCGCCGGGAGGTCTTTAGGGCCGACACCCTGGAGGAGGCCCTAAGTGTCATCGACCGGGCCGCCCGCCGGACCGGGGAGCACTAGGAGCGACCGCGGGGCCCGGCGCCGGCGTTCCTCGACGGCCGCACCCCTGCAGTCGCCGACCGTCCGCCGCGCGGACAACGCCGCGCCCCGGCGCCCGTGCCGCGGGGCCCGGCGCCACTTGCTCCGCCGGTGGCCGGGGTCGCGGGTTCCCGCTCTTGGCTCACAGGCCCGCCTTGCTAAGCTCCTCCTGCAGGGCGGGCAAACGGACGTATTCCTTTTTCAGAGCGGCCAGTATTCCTGCCATTCCCCTATGCGGCCAAGGCGTTCGCAGAGAAGTTTGATGCGCCGCAAAAACTCCGCCGCCCGGGCGTAGGTCGCCCGCTGGCGCCAGCCGATAGCCGCCTCTGCCATTTCCTTGTAAATGGCATCCAGGGGCCGCTCCTTCTCGGCGGCCCTGGCCACCTCCCACCGGTAATCGCGCCAGCCCCCGCACGGCGCCCTGGGCAGCAGCTCGAGCGCCCGCGCCACGTCTCCCTCGTGCAAGGCAATCTCCACAAGAGCGCCTATAACGATTTAACCGTTGGGCTTCCCAGGAACACCTGGCGCTGCCAGGTTAGGGCCCTCTCCGGATCGCCGTTTTTACGGTGGTACTCTGCCAGCCACTCCAGGTAACCAGGATGAGCGTCTTTGGACCCTGCCAGCTCTGTTAAAAGGGTAACAGCGTGCTCCGCAGCCCCGGCTTTCCGGGATGAGCTCCCGCACGCGCTCTTCCAGAACGAGCCATTCTTCCTCGGTGGCCCGGTTCAGTAACACCAGGTCCGCCTCAATGTCATCCGGGTTCTCATGGCGCAGAGCCCGCTCCACTTCGCGACGCAACGTCGCCGCGTCCACCGAAGACCCAGCGAGCATGGCGGCGGCTCTCTCCACCAGCGCCAGCAAGGAGAGCTCGCGCCGGACCATGTTTACGTACTCGTAAACGGCTTTGGCCTTTTGCCGGCCGCCGAACACCTGCCACAGCTTGTATCTCCTGGCGTTTCGGTCGGTTGCGCCGTACTCAGGGTCCGGATCGGCGTAGTACAGACCGCCGATTATAAACTGGTAGAGGTGGCAGTTCTCCCACCCCATAACGCGTTGCAGCACCAGGTGCAGCCGGTAAAGGGTGATGTCGTCCGTCACCTGGAACCGCCGCCAGATGGGCGGGCGAATACCTTTAAGCGTGACCTTGAACTGGTAGACGGACGGCCCGGCAGGCGGCCGGTTCTCCTCGCCCGCCGCGCGGGCGGTCCGCTGCCGAAAAACCGGGTCGCTGCGATCCCTCCGTGGAGCCATGCGGACATCCTCGTTTTGTCAGCAAGTTTCGACCGGGCCCGTTCTTCTTAAAAACGTGGATTGGACCGACGCCTTCGTGGCGGCCCAGATCTTGGCGGAGGGGCGAACGCGAATTTATTCTTACGACAATAATTTCGACAGGCTATCCGGAATAGTCCGCTTGGAGCCTTAAAGACCGTCCGGCCAGAGGATCTCGAGGTCGAGCCCCAGACTCCAGTCGTTTCGGCCTCGCCCCTTTGCCGGATCAAGCGGCCCACGGTTCGGTCGAGAGCGCTGCCCACCTCTTCTAGAAAGGTTCTGCTGCTAAGGACAAAACCCTCTGAGAGCACCCCGCCGCTACAGACAAAAACCGCGGACTCGCAGGGGAACCACCCGGCGCACGTGCTCGAAATGAGCGTCGGCATGCCACAGCTCCAGCCCCGCCGCAATTGCGCATTGCGCCACTACCAAGTCCGCAAGGGGAACGGTAAAGCCTTGGTGCCTGAGGCGACGGCCCAAACGCGCTGCTTCCGTCCAGATCTCGGGAACCAGTTCTACTTCCCTTAAAGCACCAAGGCGGGACCACAGCAGTTCGAAGGCCTGGTCGTCCCTGGCCCCTACGAGTAGCTCGGCCTTAACCACCCAGCACGTGAATACCTCCTCCGTGGCCAGAGCCTGCGCTACCTGTTGCTTCAAGTCCTCGTCGCCCTTGGGGCGAAAATACCGAACCCAAACGGAAGTATCGGGCAATATGCCGCCGGCCCTCAACCCGCTCATGAACTAACCTCCGGCTCGGCCGTCCTCCATGCCTCCAGTTCCTCTGGCGCCCAGTCCACCAGACCCGATCCCGCCAACCGCCGCAACTCCTCCACCCGCCTGCTGCGCACCAACTCCTTTAAGGCCAGCTCGATCACTTCCCGCTTGCGCCTCACCCCGGTCAGCCTCATGGCCTCGGAAAGCAAGTCCGCTCCTACGGTAACCGAGAACCTCATTACTGCATCCCTCCTCTGCACCAAAATTCTACACCACATGTGCTCACCAGGCAAGGCCTCTGAGCAACCGCGGGGCAACCACGCCGGCACCCAACTGCGTACGATAGATAGCCCTGAAGGCGCGCCGTGCACCTTCAACACCGCACCTAGTTCTTCTTTACGTAAGCCTGCTTCTGTTTTACTATGTGTACGGGAGCGTTGAAAAGCAGGAAACGGTTCATGCCGGGTTTCTCGGCAGGGATGTACCCGCAAGAGGGAGAAAGGAAGATAAAGTACGGTGAAACCCCCAATGGAGAGGGTGCCCACGTCACCCACCCGCCGGGGGAGGCTGAAGTCACCAGCCTCCCCC
>JACIYD010000294.1 GCA_014360105.1 Clostridia bacterium | reverse complement strand
CCCACAGGGCTGCGGTAACAGTGCTGGGGTGGGAAGTATGCGCCAACAAGGCGGGCCGATGCACAACCTTCTAGAGAAGGATCTCGACTTCCTGGTACGAACCGTCGCCGACCGGAGAACCGACTACGAGCAGGTGAAAGAAATCGTCCGCGACAAGGAAGACCTGATCGAGATTATGCTCGAGAACCCGAAGCTTGTCGCAAGAATCCGGGAAAAGCAAGATGAACTTCTCTTTATTTCACCTTACTTTCTCTTCAACGTTCTTTTGCGCCAGGTACGGCGTCAGTTAAAGGAAAGGAGCTTTACCCTTGAGACGACTGGCCGGGAGAGAATAGCCGTATTCGATACGGGACGAGCGAGCGAACTGCTCGCCGGCGCCGACCTATTGAGTTATCTTGCGGAAACGCTGGCCTCGTTTACCCGCATTCAGAGCGGTGTGATTTTTTACCGGGTGGGGGAAAAGTTTAAGCGGTTGAAATTCAATACCTTGAATCTCGCGAACCTGGCCACCCTGGGCGCTCTTCTACCAGAAGAGGACCGGTTTCTCGTCTATCGCCGGATGGCTGATCTTTGCCTCTTCATGGCCGGAATATTTCCCGATCATGCGGGGCGACGCCTGTACGGGGGAAGGTCTATGGCGGGCAGTCTCAGCTTGGCCGATTACCAGGCTCTCGGTCCCCAGTATTACCAGGCGGCCGCCCGTCACCCCGGGGCCGAGGCCAGCGGCTACCGCGGTATCCTGGAAAAGATGGCCGCCAATTTTGACATTCTCCTGAAGCCCATCCGAATTCTGGCAGAGGAGTACATTGGATTTAGGCGTACTTATTGGTTTGAATACTGATCCTACCCATCTCTCTCTTCTTATTACGCGTCCGCCGGGTGGCGGCAAGACCACGGTCGTTCGGTGCCTGCTCGAAATACTGCCCCAAGGGGCCCTGGGCCGCGATTTTGGACCCGAGGAAATCGTCGCGGCCGTCCGGGCCTCTAACCAGGCGGGCCTTGCCTGCATCCTCGACCTGCTCATCGGCGGCCCGCAGGAGACGCCCAAGACCGTGGCCGAGACCGTCCGCCTGGTCAAGCGCCTTGAGGTGACGGCCATCGGCGTGGCCCTCGGCGTAAGGATTTACTGCGGCAATATTTACGTCTGGCTGGCAGTTGTCCCGACGCGAACCAAATTTCCTGAGGCCTGAAGCAGGAATCGCTGGAAGAAGGGCGAATAACAAGTTTAAGCAAAACCGGGTCTAGACTGGAAAAGTCGGGTGGCCGGAGCCGCCCGCGGGTAACCGATTTTTAAATCCGTAGCCCTGAAACGGGCGACTTAAGCACAATCTTGCAAGAACCCCGGCACCATGAAGGTGCGTGCCCTGCCCGAAGGCAGGACGTGCAGTTGCATGGTGCTTTTTATTTGCAGTTGGGGGCCGTCGTCATGCGGGTCGTTGACCTGTGCTTGCCTTTCCGGGTTTGATCCTGGCGCTGGTGATCGCCGGGACGCTGGGGCCGGGGCTTTTAAACGTGATGCTGGCTCTGGCAGCCGTCTGGTGGGTGGGGTACGCGCGGCTTGTCCGGGGAATGGTCCTTTTCCTCTCTTAACCCGCGCCGTACGGTGGGAGCCACCGTAGAGGAACCCCTGGCCAACTTTGGCGTGGCGAAAGAGGAGCGCCGGGAGCGGGTGCGTGAACCTTTGGCGCTTGTTTGGCCTGGAACCGGAGCGCGCGTCGCCATACCCGCGCGAATTCAGCGGGGGGGCAGCGCCAGCGCGTGCGTGGGCATCGCCCGGGCTCTGGCCCTGCAGCCGGAGCTGGTGGTCTCCGACGAGCCCGTTTCCAGCCTGGACGTCTCCATCCGGGCGCAAGTTCTAAACTTTTTGCGGGAACTGAAAAAGCGGCGCTCGTAAGTGCGGTGCCGGAGCCCGACCCGCGGCATAGGGACAGTCAAAAACCGGTGGTGCGGGGCGAGCTGCCCGACCCGGTAAGGCCCCCCGCGGGCTGCCGCTTTCACCCCCGCTGCCGGCAAGCCCGCGACGTTTGCCGGAAAGAGGAGCCGGTTTTGAAGGAGGTGGGGGAGGGGCATCTGGTAGCATGTCATTTGAGTTGAGGAGTTTTTGGCGGGCACAGCTTAGTAAAGGCGAGGAGGTAGTTCTTTGGAGCTGGTACCTATCGGAGAGGTCCGCAGCCCCTACCGCACACCTCAAGAGGCTCCGCACCAGGGGCGTTTTTCCGATCAGTTGGCAGAGCTGGAAATTTACCCCCAGTTTGCGGAAGGGTTAAAGGATGTGGAACAGGCAACCCATCTGATTGTTCTTTACTGGTGCCATCTTGCAGCCCGGAACACGCTGCAGACGAAAACGCCCTTTGGCCCGGAAATACGCGGCATTTTTGCCTGTCGCTCGCCCTCTCGCCCCAATCCCATTGGTTTTTGCGTGGCGGAGCTGGTGGGTATAAGGGAAAACCGCTTGCTGGTGCGTGGACTCGACGCGGTGGACGGGAGCCCGCTCATAGACATAAAGCCGTATTCTTCTGACTTGGATAGTGTTTCTGGGGCACGCATCGGCTGGTTCAAAAAATAAGAATTTGAGGAGGTTTGGTTAAGGATGCCCAAATTGCTTGTTGGCGGCCGGGGTGGCAGTGGGAAAAGCACACTGGTGACCCTGCTGGCGCAGAAGCTGAAAGAAAGGGGGAAAGTCCTCGTGGTGGATGCAGACGAGTCCAATCTCGGGCTGGGCGCGATGTTGGGCGTCGGGCCACCCGGGAAAACTCTGATGGACTACCTAGGGGGCAAGCCGGCCGTAAGGGAAAAGCTGATGGCTATGCTCAAAGGAGACGGAAGCGAGCGGGTAGAGCTGTTTACAGAAGAACTGGCTCTGGATAGCTTGCCTC
>JACIYD010000293.1 GCA_014360105.1 Clostridia bacterium | reverse complement strand
GGCGAGTCCCATACCCCCGGCCGGCCGCGTGACCCGGTAGGGGTGAAGGCCCTGGCCATTCTTGCGGCCAGGTCCTTTGCCAACGCCCGTCCGGGCGGGGTGAAGGTTCACGGCGGCGCGCTCATCCTGGAGCCCGGTCTTAAAGAAGAAGACTTTGCCGAGCTTGCCGCCGCGGGGGTATGGCTGGTGGGCGAGGTGGGGCTGGGCAAGATTTATCGGGCGGAAGAGGCCGCGCCCATGGTTGCCTGGGCGCACAAATACGGCTTTAAGGTGGTAATGCATACCGGCGGCACCTCCATCCCCGGCAGCTCCACCGTGACCGCGGAGGACGTCATCCGGGTCAACCCCGACGTGGTATCCCACCTCAACGGCGGACCAACGGCGGTGGCGCCCGAAGAAATCGAGAAGATCATCGCCGAAACGAATCTCACGGTAGAAATCGTCCAGTGCGGCAACCCCCGGGCGGCACAGCTAGTGGCGCGGCGCCTGGCGGAGCGAGGTGCCCTCTCCCGGCTCATTTTGGGGAACGATTCCCCCTCGGGCACGGGCATCATCCCCTTGGGAATGCTGCGCAACCTGGCCTTCCTTGCCTCGCTCTGCGACGTGCCGCCGGCTGTGGCCGTCGCCTGCGCCACCGGAAATACGGCACGCGTCTTCGGCCTGAATACCGGGCTCATCGAAGTAGGACGGGAAGCCGATCTGGTATTAATGGACGCCCCTTTGGGCTCTGCCGGGCGTGATGCGCTGGAGGCCTTGAGCGTGGGTGACCTGCCCGGCATCGGTCTGGTACTCGTCGACGGGCAGATCCGCGCCCAGATAAGCCGCAATACCCCGCCCCCGGTACGCAAACCGGTGGTGGCATAGCAAGGTGAATTTGCCATGATAAAAGTCGACGCCAAAACGTGTACCGGTTGCAAGCTCTGCGTCCGGGAGTGTCCCACCGGTGCCATTGCCCTGCAGGACGGCGTAGCCGTAGTGGGCGAGGGTTGTGCGGAGTGCGGTTTATGCTCGAAGCTTTGTCCCCACGGAGCGGTCCAAAGACAAACAGACGAGCGGGGAAGGGTGAAGTGCACCCTCTGCCCCGTGGAGTGCAACATCGCCCCTGGGTACTGGGGGGCCTGCCGCCGTTACCGCAACGTCGACGGCCGGCTCCTGCGCGATGCGCCCCTGGTAATCCCGGCCGAGCCGCGCATTGAGACGGAGAGAAAACTGCCCCCGCTGATCACCGGCATCGGCGCCGGTACCACGGCCCCCTGCTTTGCCCCGGCTCCCTATATCGTCGAAGGTGAAGTCGACGGGGTGGACGTGGTGACGGTGGTGAGCGAGGTTCCCTTAAGCTATAGCGGGGTAAAGGTCAAAATCGACACCAACCGGTATCTCGGCGAAGAAGGGGCAAAAGTGCGGCGTGACGGTCGCACCATTGGGCTGGTGACCACCGAAGAGTATGGCGCAAAAATGCTCAGCCTCGGCGGAGTTAATATCCTGCACGGCAAGAGCGGCAGCACCGCGGCCCGCACCATCGTCGACCTGGCGGCGCGGCGACCCGTTGAGGTCGCCATTGAGAAGGGGGCACGGGTGGTCCTGCAACTCGGGCAGCCGCCCATAATCGACGGCCGGCAAGATGAGAAGATGCGCATCGGCTGCGGCAGCGCCACCACCGCTATGTTCGCCCCGCTTTTCAAGGAGATCGCCGACGAAGTGATTATTCTCGACCCGGAGATCACCGGCCTCTTCTCGGAGCACCAGGCGGGCCGCGCCGTGGGCATGACTTGGAGCGGTGTGGTCCCCGTGGGCCGAAAGAGTACCATCGGCCGCTACTTCGGCGAGGCCGGTCCCGGCCTCGGGGGCACGAAGATTACCAGGGCGCGCGAGGCCATCGCCGCCATCGATCCTGAGGTGGCCAGGCCGGGGATGCGCATTCTCGTCACCGACACCACCGGCAGTACCAGGGCCATGTTCCGCCTCTTACCCGGGGGAGAACTGGAGGAGATCGAACTCGACACCAAGGCCCAAGCGGTGCTCGACCTGATCCGTGAGAATTGCGAGCCGGCGCGGGTCTCGGCCCTTTATGTGGCCGGCCTTGGCGGCAGCTCGCGCGCCGGCGTGGTGCGCTACCCCATCAAGCTCACCGAGGCGGTGCACCGCGGCCTGGTGCGGCTCACCATGGGCGGCGCGCCGGTCTGGCTCTTCCCCGGCGGCGGCATCACCGTCGCGGTCGACCTGGAAAAGCTCCCTCCCGGCGCCATCACCTGGGTGCCCACGCCGGCCACGGTCGCGCCCGTGGAATATACCATGCCGCGCGAGGTCTATGCGGCCATCGAAGGCCACCTGGGCCAGGTGCGGCGATTGGAAGACGTCTTGCAAGAGCGAGAGGTGCGTTACTTGACCCAAGATTTCAGGCAGTTATGACATCCATCTAGACAGGTGTCATGACACCGCTTAATGCCCTCCGCGGCCGAGGAAGTGAGAACGTGCTTCCGAACTTCAATTACCACCGACCAACGTCCCTGGCCGAAGCCCTGGCCCTTTTGCGCGGGCTGCCCGGACCGAAAAAGATCCTCGCCGGCGGCACGGACCTAATCCCGGCGCTGCGGCGCGGGGAAGTGGCGCCGGCGCACGTAATCAGTCTAAAGAACCTGAGCGAACTGCGGCGGCTCAGGCAGGAAAACGGGCGGGTGCATCTGGGTGCTCTGGCCACTTTCAGCGACCTGGCCTCCTCCCCCCTTTGTGCGGGGCCGCATGCCTTGCTCGCCCAGGCGGCGGCGCAAGTAGGCGGCCCCCAGATCCGCAACCAGGGCACGCTCGGCGGGAACATCGTCAATGCTTCCCCGGCCGGCGACCTCCTTCCGCCCCTGGTGGCCCTGGAGGCAGAAGTGAGGCT
>JACIYD010000292.1 GCA_014360105.1 Clostridia bacterium | reverse complement strand
GGCCGGATTTCTCAGGCTATCTTTGGAATCTTGGCGGCGCGCAGCCGCGGGTCAGGGCGGCACCCGCTGCACCGGCGCATGCAGCCCTGAGCGGCGCTCGCCGCGGGCGTCCGCTGGGTTTGCCGCAATCCGGGGCGCTGTTGCTATGCGAATAATGGAGTTAGATTTGTTTCTCCACCCTCGCTCTCGCGAAAAGCTCTCTCGGCGCGATGCGCGAAGTCTTGCGCTGTGAGCCAAGGACCGCCCGGCAAAAAGTGGGGATACGCCAGGTTTAATGCACCTCCCGCTTCCGCCACCGGTCTACTTCCCGGAGGATTTCCGGCACCCCGGGCACCTCCGGCAGGTCCTCCAGAGCGTAGCGTGCCTTGTGCCGCCAGTTAGGCTCTTCCGGGCCCGTACCGGGGCGGTTCTGGGGAGCGGTTTCCAGCCACAAGTCCTCCAGGTTGAGCATGAGGACTTCGGCCCGGCTGGCGGCGAGATACCGCAGGCAGGCCCGCAAAATCTCCCCGAGGTCTTCTTCTCCGGGGGCCAGCCAGCCCTCCCGGCGCAGAAAATCCGCCAGGACGATGCGCTCCTCCGGGTCCCGGGCCGCCCAGAAGGCAGCAAAAGGCGGCATATCGTGGGTGTTCAGGCTGGCCAGACACCGGGCGGGGACCGCCGGCAGGCGCCCGTAGCGGGGGTCGAACTCCAGTTGGCCCACGTACATGCGCCGCAGGCCGTGGCGGCCCATCGCCCGGCGGACGTAGCGGGGCACGGTACCCAGGTCCTCACCCACCACCAGCGTCTCGTGACGCCGAGACTCCAGGGCCAAAATGGCATAGAACTCCTCAGCAGGGTAGCGCACGTAAACCCCGGCCTCGGCGGGAAAGCCCCGGGGAATCCAGAACAGGCGGTGCAGGGCCATGACGTGATCCAGGCGCAAGGCGGCGGCGTAGCGCATGTGGTGGCGCAGGCAGGCAATATAGTACTGGTAACCCTGGGCACGCAGGCCCTCGGGATGCGGAGGCGGAAAGCCCCAGTTCTGCCCTCCGGTAAAAAGGGGATCGGGCGGGGCGCCGCACTCCACTCCCTGAGCGAAAGCAGTGCGCTCCCGCCAGACGTCATAACCCGCCGGGTGCACCCCCACCGGAAAGTCCAGGTAAAGCTCCGTTTCCCGCGCCAGGGCGGCTAGCTGCTCTGCGGCCAGCCATTGGACGTAAAGGTGGTAGCCGGCCACCGCGGGGTCGTAGTCCCCTTCCTCGAACTTTCCCCGGCGCAAGCGCGGCGGCCAGTCCGGCCAGCTTCTGCCCTGCCGCTCCCCCACGGCGCGGAAGCGGGCATAGTCCCACGCCCGCTGGTGCCGCGCCGCCCAGCGCTCCAGGACCTCCCGGCGCTCTCCGCCCCCTTGAAAACAAGCGGCGGCCAAAAGTTCCAGGACCCGGCGGCGGAGAACCATACCGCGCCGGTAGTCCACCAGGCGGCCGGCCCGCAGCGCGGCCACTTCCTCCTGAAACTCGCGGGAGGCCAGTAACTCCCGGACCGCCGGGCAGCGCGCCACCTCCGGAGCCTGGGTGGGGTCCAGGTAGAACTCGTTCCAGAAGAGACGGCTCACCGGGGCGTAAGGGCTGGGGTCGAAAGGCCGATCAAGGAAGGCGGCCAGCAGCGGCACGCTGCCCACCAGCCGCCCTCCCAGGGCACGCGCCCAACGTCCCAGCTCCCCCCAGTCGGTGAAATCGCCACTGCCCCAGCCGCGGCGGGAGTGCAAGGCATAGAGGGGAAGAAAAACACCCCAGACCCGCCCCCTGCCACTTATCGGCCCTCCCCAGGCCCGGCGCGGGGCGGCGATGATGAGGCTGGTAGCGTTTCCCCCAGGGAGGTCCAGGAATAAACGGTGGTAGCCGGCCGGCAGATCCCGCGGCAGGCAGAGATGGAGCGCCACATAAGCCAGGCCTTCCACCTCCTCCCTGGCCACCACCGGCAGCTCGGCTAAGTCCAGGCGCCAGCCTCGCTCTTCCCCGCTTTCCAGCTCGAGGCGGCAAGCGGCGTGGCCCCCAGCCCGATTGGCGGGCAGCCGCAGTTTAACCCGGGCTTCCTCCCCCTCCCAGGCCACGGTCACCGGTTCGCTCAGGCGGCGCCACCAGTTCTGCCGGTGCTCGCGCAGGGCCGGGTCCACATCGTCTAAACCCTCCACCGGTGCCCCCAGGGCGCGCAGCACGGCCAGCAGTGCAGCGGTCTCGGCCGACCGCCGGCGCCCGGTGACGTCGCGGTAGGCGGTCTGCACCCCATATAGGTGAGCCAGTCTGTGCAGTTGGGAAATCTGCCCGCTCGCCAACCCGCTTTCCCTCTCTAGAACCCGGCCGTATTTTACGCAGGCTGACCGGTTTTGATTATTGTATGGATTACCATTTCGACCGGCAGGCCATCAACCGTTACGGACACCGGCTCCTCTGCTGCTTGGGCAAGGGCCGACAGGGGAAATGCGCCGGCCACTTAACCATCCTTCGCCGCCAGCGTTACCAAGTCCTTTCCAGCACATCGCGAGAGTTCTACTTCATAAGCACTTGACAAGGGTAGCTCAGGTGCCTATACTGTGTATAAATAATATATACAGTAGCCGCCTGGGTACTAAGTTGGGTACTGCTTTCTATTACCCACCGGCGTTTGGCTTGTGTTCCGGCCCGCCCGGTCACGGCGATTTGTTCCTTAGTCGGTTTTTCAGGATCTTGCGACGCGGGCAGAAGAAGGAGGGAACGGCGCCCTTGCTGCTCAGAGTATCCGGCGACAACCCGGAACCCCTGTACCAGCAAATCATAAACGAAATCCGCCGCCTGATTCTTACCGGCGAACTTTCCCCGGGCGACCCCTTGCCCTCGGTCCGCGAACTGGCGCAAAAGCTTACCACCAG
>JACIYD010000291.1 GCA_014360105.1 Clostridia bacterium | reverse complement strand
GAAGCGGCGGTCATCGATCCGGGCGGCGAGGCGGGGCGTATCTTGCGCGCGATCAAACAAAAGCGGCTCAAAGTGCGCTACATCATCAATACCCACGGTCATATCGACCACATTGCGGCCAACGGTCCGGTAAAAGAGAGTACCGGCGCCAGCATTCTCATCCATGCGGCAGACGCACCGTACCTGGTGGACGGACGGAAGAACTTGCGCTTTTACCTGCCCGAGGCACCGGGTACCTTGCCCCCCGCGGATCGGACACTGCACGAAGGCGACCTGATTACCGTGGGCAGTATCGGCCTTCTGGTCATTCATACCCCCGGACACACGCCGGGCGGCATCTGCCTTAAGGCGGACGGAATAATTTTTACCGGGGACACCCTTTTTGCCGGCTCGATCGGACGCACCGACCTGCCGGGCGGCTCCTACGAACAGTTGCTGCGTTCCATCCAGGAGAAGCTTCTGGTCTATCCCGACCAGACCGTTATCTACCCCGGGCACGGCCCCCGGTCCAGCCTAGGGATCGAACGAGTAACGAACCCCTTTTTGCTTTAGCAGCTTGGAGGTAGCGAACTTGCTAACTACCCGTCCCCGGGGGACGGAGGACATCATTGCCCCGGAGGCCGACGTGTGGCAGGCGGTAGAGGAACTGGCGCGCACGTTGAGCCACCGGTACGGCTACGAAGAGATCCGGACCCCGCTTTTTGAGCACACCGAGCTTTACGCCCGCAGCGTAGGCGAAACGAGCGACATCGTCAGTAAGGAAATGTACACCTTTACCGACCGGGGCGGGCGCAGTCTCACTCTGCGGCCGGAAGGAACGGCCGGGGTGGTGCGGGCCTTCCTGGAGAACCGCCTTTATGCGCGGCCTTTACCGGTGAAATTGTACTACCTCGGCCCGATGTTTCGTTTTGCCCGGCCCCAGGCGGGACGTTTGCGCCAGTTCCACCAGTTCGGCGTAGAGCTCCTGGGGGCGGGCGAGGCCGCGGCCGACGCCGAGGTAATCTCGTTGGCCATGGAATTTTATCGGCATCTCGGTCTGGAAGAGCTTACCCTTCGCCTTAATAGCGTCGGCTGCCCGGCGTGCCGGCCGGCCTACCGGGAAGTGTTGCTGGCTTACCTCGAGCCGCGACAGCACTCCCTTTGCGCCGATTGCCTGGCGCGCTATGCCCGCAATCCCCTGCGCGTTTTTGACTGCAAGGAGGAAGGCTGCCGCCAGGTGCTGGCGGAAGCACCGCTGGTGACCGCCTATCTTTGCCCGGAATGCAGCGCCCACCTTGCCGCGGTAAGGGATGCCTTGCGGCTTTTGGCCATCCCTTATGAGGACGATCCCTACCTGGTGCGCGGCCTTGACTACTATACGAAGACGGCCTTCGAAGTGATCGTGCCGGGAATCGGCGCACAGAGCGCCATTGGCGGCGGCGGCCGTTATGACGGCCTGGTGGAGGCCTTCGGCGGACCGCATACGCCTGCGGTCGGCTTTGCCACGGGGCTGGAAAGGGTATTGCTGGCCCTGGGGGTCCGGGGCAAAACCTTAGCCCCGCCGGCCGGCAGGAAGGTGTTTGTGGCCGCAGCCGACGCCGCCGGCGCGGCGGCGGGGGTGGAGCTGCTCGCCCGCCTGCGCCGCGCCGGTTTCACCGCGGATAGGGATTACCTGGGCCGCAGCCTTAAAGCCCAGATGAAGCACGCCGACCGCTGGGGGGCTACGATTACCGTAATACTCGGTGAAGCGGAACTGGGCCGGGGAACGGTGACGGTACGGCACATGCAAAGCGGGGAACAAGAAGCCGTCCCCTTCGCGCAAGTAGTAGAGGCGCTGAAAGAACACCTCGCCCGGTAGGAGCCAGCGGCTATTGCCCTTCCCCGCGCCGGGCCATAAGGTAATTAGACCGCAAGAAGGGAGTCCATGACCGGGTGGCGGTTACAGAACAAGCACTGACGCTAAATTGGCAACGCTCGGCCGGTTGCGGCGAGCTCCGGCCGGAGCACGCGGGACAGGAATTCGTTCTTATGGGCTGGGTCAACCGCACACGGGATCACGGAGGGCTGGTTTTTGTCGACCTGCGAGACCGCTCCGGCGTGGTCCAGGTGGTCTTTGATCCCACGGTCGGGGCGGCAGTCTTCCGCAAAGCAGAGCAGTTGCGGCCGGAATACGTGGTGGCCGTGAGGGGGCGGGTACGCTTGCGTCCCCCGGGAACGGCCAACCCTAACCTTGCCACCGGCGAAGTAGAAGTGGAAGCCCACGATCTGTTGCTCCTCAATAGTTCCAAGACGCCGCCGTTGCCGGTAAACGAAAATAAGGAGGTTGACGAGAGCGTACGCCTGCGCTACCGCTATCTCGATCTGCGCCGGCCGGAAGGACTGCGTGCTTTGCGTTTGCGTTACGAGGTGACCCGGGCGATTCGCGCCTTTCTCGATCGGCACGGCTTCTGGGAGATCGAAACTCCCATGCTTACCCGCAGTACGCCCGAAGGGGCGCGGGACTTTCTGGTGCCGAGTCGGCTTCATCCAGGCGCTTTCTATGCCCTGCCCCAGTCGCCCCAGCTTTTCAAGCAACTGCTAATGGTGGCCGGCGTAGAACGCTATTTCCAGATAGCCCGCTGTTTCCGGGACGAAGACCTGCGCGCCGATCGGCAACCGGAGTTCACCCAGCTTGACCTGGAGATGTCCTTCGTCAGCCGAGATGAGATTCTCGCGCTGGTGGAGGAGCTGGTAGCCACCGTCTCGGCGGAGGTGGGCGTGCGGCTGCCGCGTCCCTTTCCCCGTCTTTCCTACGCTGAGGCAAAACAACGCTTTGGCTCGGACAAACCGGACCTGCGGTTTGCGCTCGAGCTGAAAGACGTTTCGCCCGCATTGGCAAAGACGGAATTCCGGGTTTTCCGAGAAGCCCTGGTTGCGGGCGGCAGAATCATCGGTCT
>JACIYD010000290.1 GCA_014360105.1 Clostridia bacterium | reverse complement strand
GCTCATCCTTCCTTGCCATAGTGACCCGCAAGATATTGCGGACGCACGCCTGGTTGCCGCGACCCTGGATCTACCTTTCAAAGAGGTTGTCCTCGACCGCATTTTCGACGACTTGCTTCACCTTCTCGACCCGGGAGGCAAAGGAGACGCGCGTGAGCTGGCGGTGGCGAATCTCAAGCCACGCCTGCGGATGCTCACCCTCTACTACTATGCCAACCGCTATCGCTATCTGGTGGTGGGCACCGGGAATCGCAGCGAGCTGACCGTGGGCTACTTCACCAAGTACGGCGACGGCGGGGTAGATCTTTTGCCCTTAGGAAACCTCGTCAAGCGGCAGGTTGCGGAGCTCGCGGCCTACCTGGGTATACCGGAACGCATCCGCCAAAAACCTCCCTCGGCCGGGCTGTGGCCGGGGCAGACCGACGAGGGAGAAATGGGCCTCACCTATGCCGAGCTGGACGAATACCTGCTCACCGGAGAGGGCCGGCCGGAGGTGGTCGCCAAGATCCGGCGCCTCGCGCAGGCCAGCGAGCACAAGCGGCGCCTGCCCCTGGTGCCGCCTCTCCCCGAACCTGGGGCCTAGGGGGCGTCGGAAAACCTGCGCAGCAGCGAGCCCGAGAAAGAGGCTTTGCCTGCTAACCGGCCCTTCAGGCAGGGCCTGCCAAAACCAGATCAGCGTATGCCGCGCGCAGCCTGGCCGTCACCGGGCCGGGGACGCCCGCCCCAACCGGGCGGTCGTCTACCGCCACCAGGGGCATGAGGCCCATGAGGGAGCTGGTGAGGAAAGCTTCCTCGGCTCCTTGCAGCTCTTGCGGCTGAACCGGGCGTTCCTGGACCGAAAGCCCCAGTTTCCTGGCCAGGTCGAGGACCACCGCACGGGTGATGCCAGGTAAAAGGCCGCTGGCAACGTCGGGAGTAACGAGTTCTCCCCGGCGCACGACAAACACGTTGCTGATCGAGCCCTCGGCCAGCTCACCGCGCAAATTGAGGTGCAGGGCCTCCTCAGCTCCGCGCGCCCGGGCCTCGCGGCGGGCCAGCACGTGGTGAAGGAAATTCAAGCTCTTAAGGTGGCAGAGGGGTGAGCCCTCGTCCTGGCGGAAGGAAGAGATAACGGCGCGCCAGCCGCGGTGGTAATCCTCCTCCCGGTAGGGGGTGCCGGAAGCGGCGGTTATGATTATCGTAGGCGGGCCGTAACCCTCCGGGTCCCAGGTGCCCGGGCCCGCGCCGCGGGTGAGCAGCAGGCGTAAGGCCCCCTCGGTTACGCTGTTTGCCGCGATGACCTTGCCCGCGGCCGCTGCCAGTTGGTCCTGGGTCGGTAAGTGCTGATAGCTAAGCCAGGCGGCGCCGGCGAGCAGCCGCTCGAGGTGCTCCCGGAGAAGTAGGGGCCTTGCGCGGTGGACGGCCACGGTTTCGAAGAGGCCGTCACCGTAGAGAAAGCCGTGGTCAAAGGCGGTTACTGCTGCTTCGTCCTCGCGTACCATCTTGCCATTAAGGAAAACCCAGCCCACGTTTACTCCCCCTTTTACCGTAAGGCGCGGCCAGGCGGGTTGGCCACGCCCACGGCCTCCATAAGGGCCTTGGCCTTGGCCAGGGTTTCTTCGTACTCTAGTTCCGGCACGGAATCGGCCACGATGCCGCCGCCCGCGTGGAAGTACACGGTATTGTCGGCAATTACCATGGTGCGGATGGCAATGTTGAGGTCGGCGGCCTGGCCGCTAAAAGAAATGTAGCCGATCGACCCGGTGTAAACGCCCCTTTGCACCGGCTCGAGCTCGTCGATTATTTCCATGGCCCTGATCTTCGGTGCGCCGGTAATGGAGCCGCCGGGAAAGGCAGCCGTCAGGCAATCCACAAAGTCGCGCCCCGGTGCCAGGGTGCCCACCACCGTGGCCACCAGATGAAAGACCGTGGCATACTTCTCCAGGCAGTAGAGCCGGTGCACCTTTACCGAGCCTATCTGGCAGACCTGGCCGAGGTCGTTACGCTCCAGGTCGACGATCATGGCCAGCTCTGCCCGATCTTTGGCGCTCGTCCACAGCTCCCTCTTGTTCCTTTGGTCTGCCATGGGATCGGTGCCGCGGGGGCGGGTTCCCTTAATGGGCCGGGTCTGGACCTGGCGGCCGCGCAGGGCCAGGAACCTTTCCGGCGAGGAACTGGCAACGATGAGCCCCGGCAGGTGCAGGTAAGCGGCGAAGGGCGCGGGGTTTATTTGCCGCAGCCGCCGGTAGAGGGCGAAGGGAGCAAGGGGGAGCGGGGCGGAAAAGCGTTGGGACAGGTTGACCTGGAAAATATCGCCGGCGAAAATATAGTCTCTGGCCCGCCTTACGGCCTTCAGGTATGCCTCGCGGGTGAAATCGGAGGTCAGGAGCGGCGGGCTGGTGGCCAGTGCCGCTTCTTCCGGCTGGACCCCTGGTCCGTCTAGGAGGGCGCGGGCCTCCTTTAGCCTTGCCTCTGCCCGTTTCCGGCGAGAATTGGCCGTGGCCGCGGGCAGGCCCGAGGAGAGGGCCAGCAGAATACCATGGCGGTGGTCGTAGGCGAGAACGCGGTCGTAAAAGCCAAGCCAGCAGTCGGGTCGGCCCAGGTCGTCTTTGCTCGTCCGCGGCAGTCTTTCCAGGTGGTGGCAGAGATCGTAGCCGAAGTAGCCGACCACCCCGCCGGCCAGGGGCGGCAGGCTTTCCTCATGCGGCAGGCGGTAGCGCTCAAGGAGATCCCGCAGCACGGCGAAGGGGTTGCCGGAGAACTCCCGTGTTCCTTGCGGTCCCGTAAGGCGTAGACGGCCGTTCTTGCTTTCCAGAACCAGGAAGGGGTCCCAGCCCAGGAAAGAATAGCAGCCGTAGCGGGGGTGGGGCAAGGCGCTATCCAGCCAGAAACCACCTGGTTGCGCACAGACACGGCCGGCCAGCTCCAGCAGGGGGCAG